>JALSHL010000092.1 GCA_026982255.1 Paracoccaceae bacterium
TCAGGCCGGACGCGCCGCGTTAGAGGCGGGAGCGCCGGTGTTGTGCGACTGCGAGATGGTGGGCGCAGGCATTATCCGGCGGTATTTGCCAGCCGGAAACGATGTGCTGGTGACCTTGAATGACCCGTCGGTGCCCGCCTTGGCCAAGGAGATCGGCAACACGCGGTCGGCGGCAGCGGTGGAGCTGTGGCGGGATCGTATCGAGGGCGCGGTTGTGGTGATCGGCAATGCACCGACGGCGCTGTTTCACTTGCTGGAGCTGCTGGACGGGGGCTGGCCGAAGCCTGCTGTGATATTGGGTTTCCCAGTCGGGTTTGTTGGTGCGGCCGAGAGCAAGGCGGAACTGGCCGGTAATCCGCGCGGTTGTGACTTTGTTGCCCTGCGAGGGCGGCGCGGGGGGTCGGCGATGGCTTCGGCGGCGGTGAATGCCTTGGCGGCGGGATTGCCCGAGGCGGGGGCGTGAAGGGATTCTATGCCTCCGGCGGGGATATTTGCGGAACAAAGATGGAGAGGGCGGCATGAAACCCTGGTTGCACATTGTCGGGATTGGCGAGGACGGGCTGGACGGGCTGACGCCTGCCACCCGCGCTGTGGTCGAGGCCGCCGAGGTGATTGTCGGCGGGATGCGGCATCATGCGTTGGCGGGGCTGTCGGGGGCCGAGCGGGTTAGCTGGCCTTCGCCCTTTGATGCGTTGATTGACACGCTGAAGGCCAATCGCGGCAAGCGGGTGGTAGTTTTGGCGTCGGGCGATCCGCTGTGGTATTCGGTAGGCGCAAAAATCGGGCGGGCGATTGATCCGTCCGAAGTGGTTTACCATCCGCAGGTCGGGGCATTTCAGCTGGCGGCGGCGCGGATGGGCTGGTCTATGGCGGATCTGGAAACGTTGACTGTGCATGGCCGTCCGGTCGAGCAGATGATTGCCTATATCCAGCCGGACCAGCGGTTGTTGATTCTGACCACGGGTGAAGAAACGCCGGCACAGATTGCCGCGTTTCTGACCGAGCGGGGGTTTGGCAAAAGCCGGATGACTGTGCTGGCGCATATGGGCGGCGAGGACGAGGCGCGGTTTGACGGGGTGGCTGAAAGCTGGACCCATGTGGTGCCTCCGTTCAACACGCTGGCGGTGGAATGTGTGGCCGCGCCCGATGCGGCGCTGTTGCCACGGGTGCCGGGGTTGGCGGATGATCTGTTCCAGCATGACGGCACCATGACCAAGCAGGAAGTGCGGGCGGTGACCCTTGCAAAACTGATGCCGATGCGCGGGGCGTTGTTGTGGGATATCGGATGTGGCTGTGGCTCGGTCGCGGTGGAGTGGATGCGTGGCGCGCGCTATGCGCGGGCTGTAGGGATCGAGCCGCGCGCGGACCGGCGGGCGATGGCGGCGGCGAATGCGCTGGCGCTGGGGGTGCCGAAACTGGAACTGGTTGACGGCAGGGTGCCCGAGGCATTGGACGGGCTGGAAGCACCGGATGCGATATTTATCGGTGGGGGGCTAAGCCACGAGGTGTTTTCAGCAGCGTGGGAAACTTTGCGCCCGCTGGGCCGTCTGGTGGCCAATGCGGTGACGCTGGAGAGCGAGGCGGTGCTGATTGCGCTGCATCGGGAATTTGGCGGTGATCTGGTGAAAATTGCGGCAAGCCGGGTCGAGCCGTTGGGGCCGTCAAGCGGCTGGAAACCGTTGCGGCCGGTGACACAGTGGAGCCTGATCAAGCGATGAGTGGAACCTTGTATGGCATCGGCCTTGGCCCCGGGGATGCGGAGCTGATGACGCTGAAGGCGGCGCGGTTGATCGGGTCGGCGCGGGTGGTGGCCTATCCGGCGCTGGCTGGTAGTGAAAGTTTTGCGCGAAGCATTGCGGCGGAGTTGCTGGCCGATGGCGTGCAGGAGATCAGGATCGACGTGCCGATGGTTGTGGATCGGGGTCCGGCGCAGGCGGTCTATGACAAGGCCGCAGACGAGATTTCAGCCGCGTTAGAGACTGGTTTGGACGTGGTAATGCTGTGCGAGGGAGATCCGTTTTTCTATGGATCCTTCATGTATTTGTATGCCCGCCTGTCGGGCCGGTTTGCGGTCGAGGTGGTGCCGGGGGTGACGTCGATGACGGCCAGTGCAGCGGCTTTGGGCCTGCCTCTGGCCGCGCGCAACGAAGTGTTGAGCGTAATTCCGGGGCCGCTGGAGGATGAGGCGCTAAAGGTGCTGATTGCGGCGGCGGATTCTGTGGTGATCATGAAAGTCGGGCGGCATCTGGAACGTGTCCGGCAGGTGATCGAGGGTTTGGGCCTGCTGGATCGGGCGCATTATATCGAGCGGGCCTCGCTGGTGCAGGAACGGCGGATGGCGCTGGCCGAGGCACCGCAAAAAGCACCGTATTTTTCAATGATACTTATCACAAAGGGGGCCGATCCGTGGCTTTGAAACCTGTCGTTATCTGCCTGTCCCGCGCAGGTGAATCCGTGGCGCATGATGTGGCGCGGGCGCTGGGCGCGGTGGTGCATGGCCGCGAGGGCCGTGTGGATGTGGCCGATGCGTTTTTCCCCAATGCGCTGGACCATGTGCGCGCACTTTTTGCCAGTGGCACGCCGGTGGTCGGGGTCTGCGCGGCGGGGATATTGATCCGCGCGGTGGCACCGGTATTGGCGGATAAACGGGTAGAGCCGCCGGTGGTGGCCGTGTCGGATGATGGCGCGGTGGTGGTGCCCCTATTGGGCGGGCATCGTGGGGCGAACCGGCTGGCGCGACAGATTGCCGAAGCATTGCAGGCCAAGGCGGCGGTGACCACGGCGGGCGATGTGGCGCTGGGTGTTGCGCTGGACGAGCCGCCGGCGGGCTATCGGCTGGCCAACCCCGAAGATGCCAAGGGCGTAATGATGGCGCTGCTGAACGGCGGTGGCGCGCGGCAGGTGGGCGAAGCGATCTTTGATCTGCCGGATGATCCCGATGGCGCGGTGGAACTGGTAGTGAGCGAGGCGCCGGAAACAGGCTCTGACACACGGCTTGTCTACCATCCGCAGCGGTTTGCGCTGGGCGTTGGTTGTGCGCGCGGGGCTGATCCGGCGGAACTGTGGGATCTGGTGCAAGGCGCGCTGGATCAGGCGGGGATTTCTGCCGGTGCGATTGCATCGGTCAATACGCTGGACCTGAAGGCGGATGAGCCGGCGATGAACGAACTGGCGCGGCGGTTGGGGGTGCCTTTACGGTTGTTCACGGCGGCGGAACTGGAGTCTGAGGCGGCGCGTCTGGCCAACCCGTCCGAGGTGGTTTTTGCCGAAGTGGGCTGCCACGGGGTATCGGAAGCGGCGGCTTTGATGGCGGCGGGGATGGATGCGAAACTTGCCGTCGAGAAACGCAAAACGGCGAATTGCACCTGTGCGATCGCGCGGGCACTAGAGCCTGTTACAGGTGAAAAAGGGCGAAAACGCGGAAAACTGTCGATTGTCGGCATTGGCCCCGGGCAGCACAGTTGGCGCACGCCAGAGGCCAGCCAGTTGATTGCGCAGGCCGAGGAACTGGTGGGTTATGGGCTGTATATTGACCTGCTGGGGCCGCTGGCATCTGGCAAGGCGCGCTCGGATTTCCCGCTGGGCGGGGAAGAGGACCGTTGCCGTTATGCGCTGGAACAGGCAGGCAAGGGGATAAACGTGGCGCTGATCTGCTCCGGCGATGCGGGGATTTACGCGATGGGGGCGCTGGTGTTTGAATTGCTGGACCGTGGGCCGGACGCGCATGGCGTGTCGGATGCGGCGCGGCGGGTCGAGGTGGTCTCGACCCCCGGTGTTTCGGCATTGCAAGGGGCGGCGGCACGGGCCGGTGCGCCGCTGGGCCATGATTTCTGCGCGATTTCCCTGTCCGATCTGCTGACCCCGCGCGAGGATATTCTCAAGCGCCTGAAGGCGGCAGCCGAGGGGGATTTTGTAATTGCTTTCTACAATCCGGTGTCCAAACGTCGCCGCACCTTGTTGGCCGAGGCGCGGGACATTCTGTTGCAACACCGCCCCGCCGATACGCCGGTGATGCTGGCCAGTTCTCTGGGCCGACCCGAGGAACATATCCGCTATCGAAATCTGGCGGATTTGCAGGT
>JALSHL010000093.1 GCA_026982255.1 Paracoccaceae bacterium
TGGCGGAGAGACAGGGATTCGAACCCTGGAGACGATTCCTCGCCTACACACTTTCCAGGCGTGCGCCTTCGACCACTCGGCCACCTCTCCGTTGCAGGGGTCTATATACTCTGCCCGCCGCACAGATCAAGGGGATAAGCACCCCTCGAGGCAAAGAATTCCAACCTCGCGAAACCGGTGGCGCGGAACGGCTATGCGTTGCCCTTCTCCGGCCCGTGCAGCACCTTGTTCATTGCCTCGGCGATCTCGTCCACATTGCGCAGGGTGATGTCGCTCTGGGCGAAGGGAATCTCGATTCCCTCCTCGGCAAAACGCGAGGCAATGGCGAAGTTGATATCCGAGCGCGCGCTCATGGAACTGTTGATATCGCGCAGGAATACCCGCAGCTCGAAATCCAGCGAGCTGGCGCCGAAGTTCAGGAACATCACCTTGGGCGCCGGATAGCTCATCACCAGCGGATGCCCTTTGCCGATTTCCAGCAGGATATCCTTCACCTTTTCCGGATCGGTGCCATAGGCCACCCCGATAGGTATCTTGATCCGTCCGGTTACATCCGGCGCGGTCCAGTTCTGCACCGCCCCCGCGATCAGTTCGGAGTTCGGAATGATCACCGCCGTCCGGTCAAAGGTATCCACCAGCGTGGCGCGCACCGAAATCTTGCGCACGACCCCTTCGAAACCGCCGGCGACGATCCAGTCCCCCTCCTTGATCGGCCGCTCGATCAGCAGAATGATGCCCGAGACGAAATTCGATACAATCGTCTGCAACCCGAACCCGATCCCGACCGACAGGGCACCGGCAACGATGGCGAGGCTCGACAGGTCCAGCCCCGTGGCCGAAATCGCCGCCACCGCCGACAGGAACACCCCGACGTAGCCGATGCCGGTCAGAATGGCCGAGCGCCCGCCGATGTCGATCTTGGTGCGCGGCAGAACGGTATTCTTGATCGTGCGCTGGACAATCCGCGTCAGCGTGTAGCCGATGCCGAAAACCAGCACGAACACCAGCAGATCGGTCAGCGAGAACCGGCTGTTGCCGATCGCGACCCCGTCATTCAGCCAGCCCCATATCTCGCGCAGGTCATTGACACTCGCGCCCCAGATCAGCGCCAGCACCGGCAAGGCCCCGAGCGTCAGCAGGAAGCCGAAGAACACCGGCACAAGGCGCACCTGGTCACGGCGCAACTCGTTATCCGACGCCCCGATCCAGTGATCGAGGAAGGCCCGCACCAGATCGAAAACCACCAGCAGCGCCCCGACAAAGGCCAGCGTCTCGATGGTCGGAAAGACCAGAAACTGCGCCGCAGCGAAATAGCCGATGGCGGCCAGCACCGGCGCCGCCAGTGCCACCACAAACAGCAGACGCGCGACAAAGGAAACCAGCCCGCCGACCGAGGCCCCCTCGGCCCCGTCCGCGGCCTCTGCCGCGTGGTCTACATGTGACCCGTGCCGGATCAGCCGCGACAGGCGATAGAACGCCAGCGCCGCGAAAACCACCAGCGGGAACTGCAGCACCGCCTGCGTCTCGCGACTGAAATCGGCCTGTGCCGCGGCGGCCAGAAGCACCGTTTCCGCCGCATAGACCAGCCCGAGCGTCCAGCCGGTACGATAGCCGCTGCGCGCCGTTTGGCTGCCGCCCTCGCCGTCGGTACCGGACGCATGGAACAGGCTGCGCCCCAGCCACGGGCCGGCGATCAGCGCCACGGCCACCTGCGGCAGCACCGCCACCACGGCCGATCCGGCAATCCCGAACAAATCCGACGCCCGCACCGCGAAAATCAGGGCCGCGGCACCGGCGGCCGGCATCAGCAGCCCCGCCAGATTGGACAGCGCCGACTGCCACAACGCCCCGTTACCGGCATAGGCCAGCGCCTTGTCCACCAGACGACCGAAACTGCGCCGGAACCCCAGCAGCAGCCACAATCCCAGCCCGGCCAGAAACAGCGCCAGCGGAGCCTTCTGTTTCAGGTTGGTCTTGCCGCTTTCCGAGGTCACCGCCGTGACCACTTCGCCATACACCCGCTTGCCGAAATCGCCGATATCCTCGACAGCCGGCAACCAGATCACCGGATTGACCGGAGTCGGCCCCAGTTCCACCAACCGGTCGGTGAACCGCTGGCGCAGGATCCCGTTGATCTCGGTGATCAGCCCGTCGGTCCGGGTATAGGCCGCCTGCGCCGCCAGCAACGGCACGCTGCGCACCGCGATCTCCTGCGTAAGCTGGTCCCGCCGCGCGGCAATCTCGGGCGGTTCGCTCGTGCCTTCCTCGGGTGCCGGTCCCAGCGCATCCAGCTCGGCCCGCAGGCTGGCCAGCGAGGCATTCGTCTCGCTCTCCAGCGCCACTATCGCCGTGCGCTGCGCCACCAGATCGGCCCGCAGGGCCTCCATCGCCGCTGTCGAGGCCTGATTGGTCTGCAACACATCCTCGGCCCGTGTGGCCGTGGCATCCCATTCGGCCAGCGAGGTATTGAAATCCTCCTGCGCCAGCGCACCGGTAACCAGAAACACCGCCAGCAACAGCGGACCCAGAACTGCCCTCGAAACTCTACCCATACCGGATTATCCTTCGTCCACATCGACCGAGACATCCGGCATTTCCGCCGCCTCCCGATCCAGCCATTCGGGCACCGGCAACCCTTTGGAATGCAGAAACGCCGGATTGAACAGTTTCGACTGGTAGCGCGTGCCGAAATCGGCCAGCACCGTGACAATCGTTTTGCCCGGTCCCATTTCTTTGGCCATGCGCATGGCCCCCGCCACATTGACACCCGAGGACCCGCCAAGGCAAAGCCCCTCCTCCGCCAGCAGGTCGAACACCACCGGCAGGGCCTCGGCATCGGAAATGTTGAACGACATGTCCACCGACAGCCCTTCGAGGTTTCCGGTGATCCGTCCCTGCCCGATCCCCTCCATGATGGAACTGCCCTCGGCCTTCAATTCGCCGGTGGTGTAATAGCTGTGCAAGGCGGCCCCGTCGGGGTCGGCCAGTGCAATCCTGATATCCCTGTTGCGCTCGTGCAGCCCCATGGCCACACCGGCCAGCGTGCCGCCGGATCCGACCGCACAGACGAACCCGTCGATCCTGCCGCCGGTCTGGTCGAAAATCTCGGGCGCGGTGGTGTCGATATGCGCCTGCCGGTTGGCGACATTGTCGAACTGGTTCGCCCAGATCGCGCCATTCGGCAGGGTCTCGTTCAACGCCGCCGCCAGACGCTCGGAATAGCGCACGAAGTTGTTGGGGTTTTTATAGGGCTTCGCCGGCACCTCGATCAGGGTCGCCCCCGCCAGCCGGATCATGTCCTTCTTTTCCTGCGTCTGGGTCTCGGGGATAACTATCACCGTCCTGAACCCCATCGCCGCGCCGACCAGCGCCAGTCCGATACCGGTGTTGCCCGCCGTGCCCTCGACAATCGTGCCCCCGGGTTTCAGCGTCCCTTTGGCAACCGCATCGCGAATGATACCCAGCGCCGCACGGTCCTTGACCGACTGCCCGGGGTTCAGAAACTCCGCCTTGCCATAGATCTCGCATCCGGTCAGTTCCGAAGCCTTCTTCAGGCGGATAAGCGGCGTATGCCCGACAGCATCGGGAAGATCGGCATAACGGTCCATTTTCGGCATCTCCGGAAAATAGTGGCAGTGCATCAACTCAATACCCCGATTAAGGCTCTCTGCCAATCACGCACAATAGCGTTCACGGAATATTTTCTGCCGGCGGCGGAGCGCCCCGTCAGCTCCAGCGGTTACCGGTGCGTTTGGCAATGATCCCGCCAATGGCCGAAAGCACCAGAATGGAACCGATAATCATCGGATGGATCGACAGCCTGATGTATTCCAGCATCTCCGCCGGTATCGTCAGAATCGCGTCGATCGGCTCGAAATACCGGTTGCGCAACATGCCCTCGATCATCTCGTTCAGCCCCAACACGAACACCACCCACAAATAGGCCGAAACACCCGAGCGTATCCCCAGCGCCGTGGCTGTGCGCTCCTCGAACCTGATCTTCGTGCCCAGCCCGCGCCAGCCGACCAGCAAACCGATAATGCCGGACAGCGT
>JALSHL010000094.1 GCA_026982255.1 Paracoccaceae bacterium
AGCCGCTGCAATCAAGGCGGAGCCGCTCTATTTCCCCCGGAACATGTCCTGATTGTCCAGAAACCATTCATAGGTCTGTTGCAATCCTTCCCGCAGCCCGATTTCCGGCTGCCAGCCCAGCGCCGCAATTCTGGAAGTATCCAGCAATTTGCGGGGGGTGCCATCGGGTTTGGTCGTATCGAATTCCAGATTTCCGCTGAAACCCGTGACTTCGGCGATGGTTTCGGCAAGTTCGCGGATGGTGCCGTCCCTTCCCGTGCCGATGTTGATGTGCGAAACGGCCGGTGTGGTATGTGCGCGATAGGTCGCTTCCGGCAGTTCCATCACATGGACACAGGCGGCGGCCATGTCGTCAACATGCAGAAACTCCCGTTTCGGCGTCCCGCTACCCCAAATGGTAATCGTTTCGGCCTTGGCGGATACCGCCTCGTGAAAACGGCGCAGCAAGGCCGGAATGACATGGGAATTTTCCGGGTGGAAGTTATCGTAGGCCCCGTAAAGGTTGGTCGGCATAACCGACCGGTAATCGCGGCCATATTGCCGGTTGTAGCTTTCGCAAAGCTTGATACCGGCGATTTTCGCAATCGCATAAGGCTCGTTGGTCGGCTCCAGAGGGCCGGTCAGCAACGCTATTTCCGTCATCGGCTGTTCGGCCAGCCGCGGGTAGATGCAGCTCGACCCGAGAAGCAGCAGCTTCTGCACATCGGCCAGATGTGCGGCATGAACGAGATTGGTCTCGATCACCAGGTTTTCATAGATAAACTCCGCCGGAAAGTCCCGGTTGGCGCGGATGCCGCCGACTTTTGCTGCCGCCAGATAGATTTCGTCGATTCTCTCGTCCCGAACAAAGAAGTGCACATCCTGTTGCGAAAGCAGATCGAGGTCCGACCGGCTGCGTGTGACAAGTTCGACATCCCCGCGCGATTCCAGTTGCCGGACAATCGCCCGGCCAACCATCCCGTTATGCCCTGCCACGAAAACACGTTTTGCCATCGGGTGACTCCTGTCAGTGTTCGCCGGGCATCGACGGATGATACCCGTGCGCCCGCAACAGGGCGTGCTGTTTGGCGGTTTTCAGGTCTTCCGCCACCATTTCCGCGCACATCTGCTGCACCGTGACGGAGGGTTCCCATCCAAGTTTCGCCTTTGCTTTCGCAGGGTCACCCAGCAGGGTTTCGACCTCGGTCGGGCGGAAATACCGCGGATCGACACGCACGATGGTGTCCCCGACCGAAAGAGCCGGCGCATCGTCGCCCGAAATGCTGTCGATGATGGCCACCTCCTGCTCGCCCCTGCCCTCGAAACGCAGGGTGATGCCCAGTTCCGCAGCCGACCAGCGGACAAAATCGCGGACCGAGTTCTGGACACCGGTTGCAATCACGAAATCCTCCGGTTCTTCCTGTTGCAGCATCAGCCATTGCGCCCGCACGAAATCGCTGGCATGTCCCCAGTCACGCAACGCATCGAGATTGCCGAGATACAGGCAATCCTCGACCCCCTGGGCAATATTGGCCAGGCCCCGGGTAATCTTGCGCGTCACAAAGGTTTCTCCGCGACGGGGGGATTCATGGTTGAACAGAATACCGTTACAGGCAAAAATCCCGTAGGCCTCGCGATAGTTTACCGTTATCCAGTAGGCATACATCTTGGCGGCGGCATATGGCGAACGCGGATAGAACGGCGTCGTTTCGGTTTGCGGGGTCTCGCGCACCAGACCGTATAGCTCCGAGGTCGAAGCCTGATAGAAACGTGTCTTTTTCTCCATCCCGAGCAGGCGGATAGCCTCGAGAATGCGAAGCGTGCCCAAAGCATCCACATCTGCGGTATATTCGGGAGATTCGAAACTGACCGCGACATGCGATTGTGCCGCCAGATTATAGACCTCGTCTGGGCGGACCTGACTGATGATGCGGGTCAGGTTGGAAGAATCCGAAAGGTCGCCGTAATGCAGGATGAAATTCTTGTTTTCGACGTGGGGGTCCTGGTAGATATGATCGACCCGCTGCGTGTTGAATGAAGAGGCCCGGCGCTTGATCCCGTGCACCTCGTACCCTTTTGCCAGAAGAAACTCGGCAAGATAGGATCCGTCCTGTCCGGTCACGCCGGTTATCAAAGCAACTTTTCTCTGACTGTTCATATCTTCCTGCCGGTTGATGGCCGCGACCCTGTCCGGGCGCTGGCTGGTGTAGCTTCAGCATGTGTTACAGGGTTTCGCCGCGTTCATAAAGCCTGAAAACCGGACTATCCGGCCCGCTTTGCCGCCCTGTCCGCAGCGCGGTAGACCAGAAGGTAAACGCCAACATTCAGGGCCAGCAACAACAGGGACTGCCCCGTGCGGAGGTTGCTGGATGCAACCGCGAGCAGGGACAACACCGGAAGCGCCCAAATCAGAACGCCGGTCATGGCGTTCGCTGCCTCGGAGGAGTGCAATCCGGCCGCGAGCTTTCGCGCCCAGCCGCGATGCACGACATGGTGCAGGTGGTCGCTGTCCGGATCCCCCGGGCTATGGCCGCCTTTGGCCAGACGGCGAAAGATGGATACCAGCGTTTCGGTCACCGGATACCCGAGGATCAGCAGGCTTACCCAGGGCGATACTTCGGGGTTGCGGGCCGGCAACATGACAGCCAGAACCGCAACCACATATCCGGCAAAATAGGCCCCCGCATCGCCCAGAAACAGCTTTCCATGCGGAAAATTGACCAGGAAAAAACCCGAAACGACGAAAAGCATCGTTACGGAAAGGCCGGTCAGCACAGGGTCCCCGACGCGCAGGCCGACCACAGCGAAGGCCAGCAAAATCACCATCAATGTGCCCGATGCCAGACCGTGAAATCCGTCAATCAGGTTGATCGAATTCGCCACCCCGCCGACAGCAAAGGCGGTAAAGGCAAAAGCAATGACCGGGAAACCCAGAAGGTAGTCCAGCCCCGGAATATCCACCGAGGTAATCGAATAACCCGAAAGGCCGGCGAACATCAGTCCCGAAAATATCGTGGCAAGCAATCGCAACCTGACCTGAACCCGTTTGGTAATATCCTCGGCCAGACCGAAGGCCAGCGCCGGAATGCCGGCCAGACCGATCAGCCCCCAGATCTGGCGGGCCTCGCCAGCCAGAAGGAACCAGGCCACGATAAAACCTGCGGCAATCGCGATACCACCGATGCGCGGCGTCGGTTCCGTGTGGAATTTCTGCACGCCCTTGTCGCTGTCGAGCGTATGTTTTCCATGGATATGTTTGCTCGAAACCAGCGCAACGCTGGCGAAAAATGCTGCGCCCAGTCCGGCCAGCCCTGCGGCAATAATCGAATCATCCATATTTTCTCAACCCGATATCCGCGACTCGGCTTGATTACAGGCCGCAAAACTCCGGCCAATGTATCGCCCGCCCGCCATGGATTCAACCTGTAAGCGCCCGCAGTTGCCGGATACAGAACCGGTTATCCGCGCACGAATACCAATCTGTCACCTTCCGACATATCGCTGCGGAAGGCATAACCGCCGGTGTCGAAATCTTTCAGCCCGCCGATGGTATCGATACGGTTGCAGATAACGAAGCGGGCCATCGCACCGCGGGCACGTTTGGCGTAGAAGCTGACGATTTTCGGGCCGCCCTCGCGGTCCTCCATGAACACCGGCGTGATGACGCGCAGGTTCAGGGCCTCGGGTTTGACCGCACTGAAATACTCGACAGAGGCGCAGTTCAGCAACAGATCGGTGCCGACTTCTGCCGCCTGCCTGTTCAAGGCCTTCGACAGGCGGTCGCCCCAGTAGTCATACAGAGACTGGCCACGCTGCGTCGCCAGACGGCTGCCCATCTCCAGACGGTAGGGCTGTATCATGTCCATCGGGCGGAGCAGGCCGTAAAGGCCGGAAAGGATACGCAGGTGGCGCTGGGCGTAGGAGAGTTCCTCCGGTTCCAGCGAGGCGGCCTCCAGACCCTGATAGGTGTCGCCGGCGAAAGCCAGCACCGCGGGGGCAACGGCACCGGCCTCCGGCGTTTCGGCAAAATCGCGGAAACGGTCGTAGTTGAGCTTCGCCAGTT
>JALSHL010000095.1 GCA_026982255.1 Paracoccaceae bacterium
CCGGCAAGGTGGAATTGTTCGACGGGCTTGCCCAGATGCCGCACCCCGACCACATCCTCTCGCCCGACGCCGCACCGGATTTGCCGCCGTTCGAGCCGGTCTACCCGCTCACCGCCGGAATCACACAGAAAACCATCTTCCGCGCGGCGCAATCGGCATTGGAGCGCGCGCCGGAACTCGCCGAATGGATCGCGCCGACCCTGAAAAAATCCCGCAACTGGCCCGACTGGCAGGCGGCGGTTTTCGCGGCGCACAACCCGCAGGGGATGCAGGACGTGATGCCGGAAAACCCCGCGCGCGAACGTCTGGCCTATGACGAGCTGTTCGCACACCAGATCACGCTGGCCATCGCCCGCGCGCAGGTGCGCCGCGCCAGAGGGATCGCGACAGTCGGCGACGGCCATCTGCAAAAACAGGTGCTGGCGGCGTTGCCCTACCAGCCGACCGGCGCGCAAACACGTGCGATTACCGAGATTCACGCCGACATGGCGGGACCGCTGCGCATGAACCGTTTGTTGCAGGGCGATGTCGGCGCGGGCAAAACACTGGTGGCGTTCATGGCCATGCTGGCGGCGGTCGAATCCGGCGCGCAGGCGGCGATGATGGCCCCGACGGAAATCCTCGCCCGCCAGCATCTGGAAAGCCTGAAGCCCCTGGCGGCGGCCGCCGGTGTGCGCCTCGAACTTCTGACCGGACGGGACAAGGGCGCGGCGCGGGCGGAAAAACTTGCCGCGCTTGCCAGCGGCGAAATCGCGATCATGGTCGGCACCCATGCGCTGTTCCAGAAGGACGTGGAATTTGCCGACCTGCGCCTCGCGGTGATCGACGAGCAACACCGTTTCGGCGTGGAACAACGCATGGAACTGGGCTCCAAGGGGCGCGCTGTGGATATTCTGGTGATGACGGCCACGCCGATTCCGCGGTCCCTTGCGCTGGCACATTACGGCGATATGGACATTTCGGTTCTGGACGAAAAACCGCCCGGCCGCCAGCCGATCAACACCGTGATGGTCTCGGCCGGCCGCATGGAGGAGGTCGTCGACCACCTGCGCCGCGCCATTGCCGAGGGGCGGCAGGCCTATTGGGTCTGCCCGCTGGTCGAGGAATCCGAAGTGGTCGAAATGACCGCAGCCGAAGACCGCTTCCGCCACCTGCGCGCGGTTCTGGGCGAGGGGGCCGTGGGGCTGGTGCATGGCCAGATGCCGCCTGCGGACAAGGACGCCGCCATGGCCGATTTTATCGCGGGCCGGACCAGGGTGCTGGTGGCGACCACGGTGATCGAGGTCGGCGTCGATGTCCCCGCCGCCACGATCATGGTGATCGAACAGGCGGAACATTTCGGCCTTGCGCAATTGCACCAGCTGCGCGGGCGGGTCGGGCGCGGTTCCGGCGCCTCCACCTGCCTGCTGCTCTATACCCCGCCGCTGGGCGAAACCGCGCTGGCCCGCCTGTCGATCCTGCGCGAAACCAACGACGGTTTCCGCATCGCCGAGGAGGATCTGAAACTGCGCGGGGCAGGGGACCTGCTGGGCGTCGCGCAATCCGGCCTGCCGCGCTTTCGCATCGCCGATCTGGAAACGCAGGCCGACCTGATGAAAGTGGCGCAGGACGATGCCCGCCTGTTCCTGAACACGGATCCGGCGCTGGAAACGGCGCGCGGTCAGGCGGTGCGCACGCTGCTGTATCTAATGGAACAGGACAAGGCGATCCGGCTGCTCAAGGTCGGCTGAATCGCAGCTTGCAATGCAAAACGCACAAAGTTCTTAAAATGTTCTTGACAAGCGCAAGACAAAAAGAGAACATACAGGCAACAGCAAGGAACAAATCTTAAGGAATACACCCTATGGTTGCAATTCTCCGGAACATCTCTGACATCGCCCCGCGCACCTTTATCGAGGATGCGCTCGGCCTCGCCGCAATTTTCGTGATTATTCTGGGCGGACTGTTCCTGCCTGCCCTGATGTAACGCCTGTGAAACGCGGCCGGAACGCGACTTGCCTCGGACGTTCCCTTTACCTGTCGATACCGCGCTTTACACCACTTGCGCCGCGCCCTAACGGGTCGCGGCGTTTTTTTCGGCCTGCTGCATCGCCTCCAGCGTTGCCTCGAAGCACAGCATGATCGAGGCATGACGGTTCTTGAACTCCCGCGCCGGCAGCAGAACTTCCAGCCCGTCAAAGGGGGCATCCGGCACCGGTCCGTCCTGTTTCAGCATGGCAAACAACTGGTCCCGCCCGCGCTGCACCGTCGCGTGGTCGCAGCCGACAATCGCCGCCCCGATCACCGAGGCCGAAGCCTGCCCCAGCGCGCAGGCTTTCACATCCTGCGCAAAATCGCTGATCCTGCCGTCGGCCAGCTTCAGTTCCACCGTCACCGTCGATCCGCACAGCGGCGAGCGTTTCTGCGCGCGCGCATCCGGATCGTCCAGATGCCCGAGTCGCGGAATATCCGCCGCCAGCGCCAGAATTTGCCCGGAATAGAGTTTGATCAGGTCGGAGTTGCTCACGGCATACCCTTTGCATTTGCGTTCCAGCCAAGTAGATAGGTCGGAAACGCGCCTGTGAAAACCGGAAAGGGGCAAAAATGCCGGAATTCGACATCAATTCTTTGAAATTCACTGCTGACGGGCTGATTCCGGCGATTGCACAGGATGCCGCGACCGGCGAGGTGCTGATGATGGCCTGGATGAACGCCGAGAGCCTCTCCGAGACCCTGAAAACCGGCCGCGTCACCTATTGGTCGCGCTCGCGTGGCGCACTCTGGCGCAAGGGCGAAACCTCCGGCCATATCCAGACGCTAAAGGAATTGCGCGTCGACTGCGACCGCGACTGCCTGTTGATGCAGGTGGAACAGATCGGCCCCGCCTGCCACACCAACCGCCGCTCGTGCTTCTATACCGCCGTGCGCGACGGCGGCGAGTTCGAACTGATGCCGCCGGAGGGCGAAACATGAGTCGCGGCGTGAAAATATTTCTGGTCGCCGCACTGGCGGGTGTGGTTCTGATTGGCCTCGTGTTCAGCGCCTTGCTCAAGGCCAAGGGGCGCAACGACATCACGGTGTGCAACGACAGCGGCGCGCCGGTTGTTTTTTCGCTGATACTGCAGGCCACAAATGACAATATGGGCGTGTTTGAAACAATGCCGCTGGACAAGGGCGCCTGCGTCAACACACAGGTAACGGTAAATATGGACATGTCATTCCGCATGGATGTCGACGGCATGCCGAACGAATTCGGCTATCTGACCACGCATCTGTTCACCCTGCGCCACAGCATTTCCATTCAGGCACCGGACAGCATCGACTACAGCTTCGACGGTTAAAGCCCGACCATCGCGCGAATATCCTGCACCGTAGCTCCCTCGGTCCGATACTTCGCGATCGCCCGCGCATCGTCCCGTTTCGCCAGCCGTTTGCCGTTTTCGTCACGGATCAGCCGGTGGTGGTGATAGACGGGGGCGGGCAGGCCCAGCAGCTCCTGCAACAGCCGCTGCACGGGGGTCGCGCTGCGCAAATCCTCGCCGCGCGTCACATGGGTAACCCCCTGAAACGCATCGTCCACCACCACCGACAGGTGATAGGATGTGCCGATATCCTTGCGCGCCAGCACCACGTCGCCGATGGTTTCGACCATCTCTTCGCGGGTGGTGGTCACGGGGGTATCCCCCTCGAAATAACGCACATCCCCCGTCACCGCTTTCGCCATATCCAGCCGGATCGCCGCCGGCCCCGTGCGGTGTTTGCCACGACAGGTGCCGGGATAGATCACCCCGTCCGGCCCCATGGGCGCGCCCTCCTGCGGCGCCCCGAGCGCCCCTGCAATGTCGCGCCGCGTGCAGGTGCAGGCATAGGTCAGCCCCATGTCCGCCAGCCGTTGCAGCGCGGCACGATAGGCGGGCAGGCGGCTCGACTGGCGCAACACCGGCTCCGGCCAGTCCAGCCCCAGCCAGTGCAGATCGTCATAGATCGCCTGAACGTATTCCTCGCGGCTGCGCGCCGTGTCGATATCCTCCAGCCGCAACAAAACCGC
>JALSHL010000096.1 GCA_026982255.1 Paracoccaceae bacterium
GAGTTCCGAACGCTGTGCTCGGCCGGAAAAGGTAACATATTTGTTGAAACAGGTGGAAACGGATTCTTTGAATGTCATGGTATCTACTTTTTTCCGATTTTGGGTTCTTTGCCATTGATCAGGCGGGCGATGTTTGCGTGATGGCGTATCCAGACCAGAAGCGCCAGAACGACGCCGAGCCAGACTGCGGCGGGCATGCCGGACAGGTAAAGCCAGATCGGCGTGGAGGCCGCGCTGACCAATGCAGATAACGACGAAAACCGGAATACCAGCGCCGTCGCCAGCCACGTCAGGCAGGCCGTCAGACCCGCCCAGAAATTCAATGCCAGCATGATGCCGAGGAAAACCGCAACACCTTTGCCGCCTTTGAATTTCAGGTAAACCGGAAACAGGTGCCCCAGGAATGCGCCAAGCGCCGCAACCTGTGCCGCATCCTCGCCAAACAGGGCGCGGGCAAGCAGAACGGCGACCGCGCCCTTGCCGGCATCCAGCACCAGCGTCGCGAGCGCCGCTTTTTTCGAGCCGGTGCGCAACACGTTGGTGGCGCCGATATTGCCCGAGCCGATCTCGCGCAGGTTTCCCAGTCCCATGATCCGCGCGATCACCATGCCGAAAGGCACCGATCCCAGCAGATAGGCGGCCAGAAAAATCCCCAGCAGCCACGGCCACTGGTTTTCAAACGCGGGGTTGGCGCCCCAGAAACGCAGGAAATCGGGCAGCATTGTCTACCTTTCGTAAACCTGTTCGCCGGCGACGAACGTCCGCAGCACTCTACCTTGCATCCGTCGCCCGTCAAAGGGGGTGTTTTTCGATTTCGACAGCAGTTTGAAGCGGTCCATGATGAAAGGCGCATCCATATCGAACAGCACCAGATCGGCCGGCGCGCCCACGACCAGCCGTCCCGCTTCCAGCCCCAGCAGCTTCGCCGGATTGAGGCTGATGGCCCGCCACAATGTCGGCAGGCTCATATACCCGCCATGCACCAGCTGCATCAGCGCGGGGAGCATGGTCTGCAACCCGACGGCACCGCTGGCGGCCTCCTCGAACGGCAGACGTTTGCTTTCCTCGTCCTGCGGCGTGTGCATGGACGACACAATGTCGATCAGCCCGCTGGCCACGGCCTCGACCACAGCGATGCGGTCGTTCTCGGCGCGCAAGGGCGGCTTGACCTTGAAGAAGGTGCGGTAATCCTCGATATCGAATTCGTTCAGCGTCAGGTGGTGGATCGAGACCCCTGCCGTCACGTTCAGCCCTTTGGCCTTGGCCTGTTCCAGCACCGGCAGTGCGGCGCGGCAGGTGATCTGGTCTGCGTGGTATTTCGCCCCTGTCATTTCCACCAGCGCCATGTCCCGTTCCAGCTGCATCCGCTCGGCCATCGGCGAAACGGCGGGCAAGCCGAGTTTGGTGGCGAAGGGACCGGAGGTTATCACCGCGTCTTTCGACATATCCGGCTGTTGCACATGCGCCATCACCAGCGCGCCGCTGGCGTTTGCATAGGTCAGGATGCGTTGCAGGATTTTGGGATTGGCGACGGGCCGGTCGGCGTCGGTGAAGGCCACGGCTCCCGTATCCTGCAAAAAGCCGATCTCTGCCATCTCGACCCCGTTGCGGCACTTGGTCAGCGCCGCCATCGGCAACACGTTGACCGGGGAAATCTCGCGTGCGCGACGAATGAAAAAATCCAGTATTTCCGGCGTGTCGATCGCGGGTGTCGTATCGGGGCGGGTGACCATGGTGGTAACACCGCCCGCCGCTGCGGCCAGTCCGGCGGTGCGGAAACTCTCCTTGTGGCGCTCGCCCGGTTCGCCGATTTTTACGCCGATGTCGATAATGCCCGGGGCGAGGCATTTGCCGCCGCAATCAATGCCGTCGGCATCGGCTGGCAGAATCTCGGCAATCCGCCCGTCCTCGATACGCAGCGAACCACGGGTTTCGGTGCCGGTTTCGGGATCAATCAGCAGGGCATTGGACAGGACGCTCATGCTGCACCTCCTTGCAGGTTCCGCGCCAGCAAATCCATCACCGCCATGCGCACCGCGACGCCCATTTCCACCTGTTCCTGAATGACCGAGCGGTTGATGTCGTCGGCCAGCGTCCCGTCGATCTCCACCCCGCGGTTCATCGGGCCGGGGTGCATGACAATGGCGTCGGGTTTTGCCTTGGACAGCTTCGCCGCATCCAGCCCCCAACGGTGGTAGTATTCCCGTTCCGAGGGGATAAACCCTCCGTCCATTCGTTCCTTTTGCAGGCGCAGCATCATCACCACGTCGGCTCCTTCCAACCCCTCGGTCATATTGTCCGTGACCTCGACGCCCAGCTTGTCCACGCCCGACGGCATCAGGGTTTTCGGTCCCACCAGCCGCACACGGTTTTCCATCTTGCCCAGCAGGAACATGTTGGACCGCGCCACCCGCGAATGGGCAATGTCGCCGCAAATCGCGATGGTCAGCCGGTGCAACCGTCCCTTGGACCGCCGGATCGTCAGCGCGTCCAGCAACGCCTGCGTCGGGTGTTCGTGCCGTCCGTCACCGGCATTCAGCACCGCGCAGTTGACCTTTTCCGCCAGTAATTGCACCGCACCGGAATGGGGGTGGCGCACCACCAGCAAATCGGGGTGCATGGCGTTCAGGGTCAGGGCGGTATCGATCAGCGTTTCGCCCTTTTTGATCGAACTCGCCTGCATTGCCATGTTCATTACATCGGCGCCGAGACGCTTGCCGGCAATCTCGAAACTCGTCTGTGTGCGGGTGGAATTCTCGAAAAACATGTTGATTTGCGTCAGGCCGGACAGAACATCCAGATGCTTGTGCTGTTGCCGGTTCAGACTGGCGTATTTCTCGGCCAGATCGAGAATGGTAACGATATCGGTCTGGGAAAGCTGTTCGATCCCGAGCAGGTGGCGATGGGGGAACACGGCGAGCGACTCCTGTGTGGTTTGGAGGGTTATAGCAGGGATTTTCGGTGGAACAAGCACGCGCGGTTGGATAGGGTGGGCGCATGAGCATTTCGCCCGAAGAATATGCCGAAGCATTGGCACAGCTTGCCTGGCAGGTCGAACTCGGCGCCGACGAGGCGATCGGTGCGGTTCCCGTGAACCGTTTCGAGGAAAAGGCAAAGCCGAAGGCGCCCCCCGAATCCGCCGCTGTGCCCGAACCTGTTGCCGCCCCGCCCGCGTCGCCGCCCCCCGACACCGCGGCGATAGCGGCGGCCTGCGACACGCTCGACGAATTGCGCGCGGCAATCGAGGCTTTCGATGGGTGCGAGTTGAAACGCGGTGCGCGCAACACGGTGTTTTGCGACGGCAACCCGCAGGCGCATGTGATGGTGGTGGGCGAGGCTCCGGGCCGTGACGAGGACCGCGAAGGGCGCCCTTTCATCGGACGTTCCGGCCAGTTGCTCGACCGGATGCTGGCGGCGATCGGGCTGGACCGCATGGCCGAGGATCCGGCGCAGGCGGTCTATATTACCAACGTCCTGCCGTGGCGCCCGCCGCAGAACCGCGATCCGCTGCCCGAAGAGAAAACCCTGATGAAACCTTTTCTGCTACGCCATATCGAACTGGCAGAGCCGAAAGTGCTGCTGATGGTCGGCAATCCTTCGAACCAGACCCTGCTGGATACCTCGCAAGGGGTAACCCGTCTGCGCGGAAAATGGCACGAGGTGCTGGGCATTCCGGCCCTGTCGATCTTCCATCCCGCCTATCTGCTGCGCGCGCCCGAGAAAAAGCGTGACGCCTGGGCCGATTTACTGATGCTGAAAGCGAAACTGGAGAACGGATAGATGTCCCATATCGACGCAAGCGAGAAACGCGAATTCATACCGGTGCGGATTGCGGTGCTGACCGTCTCCGACAGCCGCTCGCTGGCCGAGGACCGCTCCGGCGACATTCTGGTGAAACGGATCGAGGCCGCAGGGCATATTCTGGCCGCGCGCGATATCGTCACCGACGAGCGCGCCGATATTTCCGCCA
>JALSHL010000097.1 GCA_026982255.1 Paracoccaceae bacterium
CCGATGTCAGCGCAACCCCGTAGGCTCCGACGTAGTAGCGCGGCAGGAACGAGGCGAAAGCCACGAAAGCACCAAAAACGAAAAAGTAGTAGGTCGCGAAACGCCAGACCTGGATATTTTTCAGCGGCTCCAGCTGTTTCAGCGCCGAAGGCGGCTTCTCGCCGGATTTCTTCTGTGCCACGCGCACGGGGTCCTCTTTGGCGAAGATATAGAACAGGATCGCCATGACAATCAGGACAATGGCGTAAACCCGCGCCGTCTGCTCCCAGCCAAGGGCAACGACCAGAAACGGCGCCCCGAAGTTGGTGACAGCCGCCCCGACGTTACCGGCCCCGAAAATCCCGAGCGCCGTGCCCTGTTTCTCGGCCGGGAACCAGCGCGAGACATAGGCGATACCGATGATAAAGGAACCACCGGCCAGCCCCAGACCCAGCGCGATCATCAGAAAGACCGCATAGGTCTGCACCGAAGACAGCAACCAGACCGAGATCGCGGTGATCAGCATCTGCAGCGGCAACATGATCCGCCCGCCCAGCTGGTCGGTCCAGACGCCAAGAAAAATCCGGCTCAGGGAGCCGGTCAGAACGGGCGTGGCCACCAGAAGGCCGAACTGTGTTTCCGAAAGGCCCAGATCCTCTTTGATCTGCACGCCGATAATTGAAAAAATGGTCCACACAGCAAAACAGACTGTAAAGGCCAATGTGCTGAGTCCGAGGGCGCGATACTGGTCGCTCGGCCGGACTCCTTCCAGGTTATGCATTGGTATCCCTCCTTACGAATTCGGCTTTTCCGCCGTTCAATTCCGGGGACGAGTCATACAGCCCACCGGAATCCCCGAATTGATCCACGTCAAAAATCGAGTTTTTTTCTTAAATATTAATATGTTATGAATATTTGTCATGCCTCTCGGCACATATGGTCAAACAGGGGCGTAAAATCTGCGCCACAGCACGTTGACATTCCCTCTCCGCCCGATTGATAATTGTCAAGCCGCACAGACAGGTGGAAAAATGTCAGCATCACGATTCGATTCGATCCGGGATTTGCCGCTGTTCGCGCAAATGCACCAAGACTCTTTCGACGCCCTTACACACGGCGCCTTCGTGCAGAACTTCCCGCCCAATATGGTGATGATCTCCGAAGGGGAGCCGGCCGACTTCCTGCACATCGTTCAGGACGGCTGCGTGGAACTGTTCAGCACCTGGAACAACCACGAGACCTCGGTCACCACGCTTTACAAGAACTCCACCTTCATTCTGGCCGCCACCATCAAGGACCGGCCCAACCTGATGTCGGCGCGCACATTGCAGAAATCGCGCATCGTCATGGTGCCGTCGGAAAACGTGCGCACGGTATTCCGTCAGGATTCCGCCTTCGCTTTTGCCATCGTCGACGAACTGGCCCGCTGCTACCGTGCCACGATCAAGAACATGAAAAACCTGAAACTGCGCAGCTCGCTCGAACGGCTGGCCAACTATGTCCTGAAACAGCATCACCGGCACGGCGACGCGCTCGCTTTCGACCTGCCGATCGAGAAACGCCGCCTCGCCTCCTATCTCGGGATGACACCGGAAAACCTCTCGCGCGCCTTCAACAACCTGAAACCGCACGGTGTCGCGGTCAGCGGCCAGCGCATAGAGATCCTCGACCTCGCCGCCCTTACCGCCTACGCCAAACCCGACCGGCTGATCGACGACACCACCGCCGAACAGGCACCGTAAAACCCACGTCCCGTGCACCGGATCGGCACACGGAAATGTTACAATTTACCGGGCTTCCTGTCATAGGCCCGCAAACATCTGTTTTTGCAGAAGTAATTTTTTCACCGCCTCCAAACCCTCCAGCATATGGAAGCCGTATATTCGGCAAACCTTGCGGATTCCGCGCTTGTTCCTCTCTCTCCGCAGGGCTAGATTCTCCGTAAACCTCTCCGGTAACGACCACTATACAGGTGAAAAAATGACCAGATATTCCGTTCCCGAAATGAGCTGCGGCCACTGCACATCGGCGATTGAATCCGCCATCAAGGCGCTCGATGCCAATGCGAAAGTCAACCCCGACCTCGAAACCCGCACCGTGGAAATCGAGGCCGCCGCTGACGAGGCCGCAATCCTTGCCGCCATGAAAGAGGAAGGCTACGAAGCAACACCGGTCGGGTAATCCCCGCCACACGAAAACGCCCGGGAGCACTACCCCCGGGCGTTTTTCATTTACACCGTTCCAGCGCCATTTGCAGGACCTGCATCCGCACGTCCTCGGGCTGTTCCTCGATCACCCCGCTCAGAACCTGCATCTGCGCGCGCATGTCGTGTATCTGGTCGATCAGCGACAGGATAACCGGTATCGCCTCGCGCCCGACCTCCAGCTGGTTGTCGAGCATATCGAGCAGCCGCACACGGGCCACGTCGGCCTCGTTGTAAACCGGCTCCGCCTCGCCCTGCGCCGGACGCACCCATTGTTCGCGCACCCAGACATGCAGCTGGTCGGGATTGACCGTCCTGACGATCTCGATCACCTTTTTTTCCGTAATCATGTCATCCACCTCACATATTCTCGCGCGGGTTATAGGCATGGTCCTTGCGCCAGCTTTCGGCAAAAGCCTTCAGGTCGTCGTCGATCTTCTTCGGCATGACGATTTTCAGCACGCAGCGCTGGTCGCCGGTCTTGCCCTTGCGCGGCTTTACGCCCTTGCCTTTCAGGCGCAGCGTCTGGCCGGAACTGGCACCGGCGGGCACATTCACCCGCACCCGTCCGTCAATGGTCGGCACGTCGATCTTGCCGCCCAGCACCGCCTCGTCAAAGCTGATCGGCACATCGACCACAATATCGTTGCCCTCGCGCCGGAAGGTTTTGTGCGGCCGCACCTCGATCTCGACATAGGCATCGCCCGGCGGACCGGCCCCGATCCCCGGCTGGCCCTTGCCTTTCAGGCGGATGGTCTGGCCGTCCTTGATCCCCTGCGGGATTTTCACCTCCAGCGAGGATCCGTCCGGCAGCACGATCCGCTGCGGATTCCCGTTGACCGCATCCAGAAAATCCACCGCCAGATGATAGCGCGCATCGCCGCCCTTCATGTCGAAACGCTGGCCACCCGCCCCGCGGGGACCGGCCCCGCCGCGCTGGCCGAACATCTGCGAGAATATATCCCCCAGATCATCGAAGTCCCCCCCGGCGCTATACTGCTGCGCGCCCGGGCGGCCGCCATACTGTTTGTAATACTGGTATTCCGGTTTCTCGGCCCCGCTCGCGTCGATCTCTCCACGGTCGTAACGCGCCCGCTTTTCGGGGTCGCCCAACAGGTCGTTGGCGGCCGAGATTTCCTGAAACTTCGCCTCGGCGTTCTTGTCCGAAGGGTTCAGGTCCGGATGGTATTTCTTGGCCAGTTTGCGATAGGCCTTCTTGATCTCCGCATCACTGGCGGATTTGTCCACGCCGAGTATTTTATACGGGTCGTCCATATGCAGTCCCTCAAAGGTTAATGCCGTGATTTCCGGCACATATTCATTCCACGCGCCTCTGCACGTCCTGCTATGGTATATTGGCGGCGTCAGCCCCCTTTGCAACCCTGGGGGCGCATAATATGGATACCTTCCGACAGGATGGAAACCCCCGCCTCCACCCCGATTTCCAGCCCGTTGCGCTTCGCCACATGGCGCGGAACCGAGAACCGCAAGGGTTTGTCGGGGTCATTGTCCGGCAGCAGGGCAATATGGCTGGTCTGCCCGATATTGACCAGCGAACAAATCTTGCCCGAGACCGGATTTTCCCGCTCCCCGCGCGAGGGCCGGTCGCGCCGGTGCAACACCACAAACCCGTCCGGCACCACCCAGTCCACCACCTCGCCAACCGTCAGCCCCGCCTGCCCGTCCAGTTCCAGCACCCGCCCGTTCCACTCCAGCGCCGGCCTGTCCGCGGCCCCGACCACCGT
>JALSHL010000098.1 GCA_026982255.1 Paracoccaceae bacterium
GGAGGAATGGATCATCGGCACCCTCGACAGCTTCGGCATCAGGGGCGAGCGCCGCGAAGGCCGCGTCGGCGTCTGGGTGGTGCGCCCCGACCGCCCGCCCCTGCCCGACGGCTCCCCCGCCGAGGACAAGATCGCCGCCATCGGCGTGCGCATCCGCCGCTGGGTCACCTTCCACGGCATCTCGATCAACGTCGAGCCGGACCTGTCTCATTTCGACGGCATCGTCCCTTGCGGCATCTCCGGCTATGGCGTCACCAGCCTTGTCGACCTCGGCATTCCGGCAACCATGGATGATCTCGACATCGCCCTGAAGCGACAGTTCGATGTCGTTTTTGGCTGAATATCCGGTTGCGGCATTCACGACAGTTGATCTAGATCAATTCCCGTTCTACATCTGTAGACGGGAGTTTGCGATTTCGAAAACGGATTCGCGCATTTAGGGACAGGTGTAGGAGAATAATAATGGCGGATGCAGCCACACACACCCACGACGAACATAAGAAACCGGGGTTTTTCACGCGCTGGTTCATGTCGACAAACCACAAAGATATCGGGATTCTGTATCTTTTCACCGCCGGGGGGCTAGGCCTCATCTCGGTGATGATGACTGTATATATGCGTCTGGAGCTGATGTATCCCGGCGTGCAGTATATGCTGACCGAAGACGGCGCACCGAACGGGCACCTCTGGAACGTGATGATCACCTATCACGGCATCCTGATGATGTTCTTCGTCGTTATTCCGGCGCTGTTCGGCGGTTTCGGCAACTACTTCATGCCGCTGATGATCGGCGCGCCGGACATGGCCTTCCCGCGCATGAACAACCTGTCCTACTGGATGTATGTGGCCGGCGCCTCGCTCGGTGTCGCCTCGCTGCTGGCGCCCGGCGGAAACGGGCAACTGGGTTCGGGAGTCGGCTGGGTGCTGTATGCCCCCCTCTCGACCATCGAGGACGGCTATTCCATGGATCTCGCGATTTTCGCGGTCCATCTGTCCGGTGCCTCGTCCATTCTGGGCGCGATCAACATAATCACCACCTTCCTGAACATGCGTGCGCCGGGGATGACCCTGCATAAAACCCCGCTGTTCGCCTGGTCGATCGTGGTAACCGCCTTCCTGATCCTGCTGTCGCTGCCGGTTCTGGCCGGTGCCATTACCATGCTGCTGACCGACCGCAACTTCGGCACGACCTTCTTCGATCCTGCCGGTGGCGGCGATCCGGTCCTCTACCAGCACCTGCTGTGGTTCTTCGGCCACCCCGAGGTCTACATGATCATCGTGCCGGGCTTCGGCATCATCAGCCATGTGATCTCCACCTTCTCCAAGAAGCCGATCTTCGGCTACCTGCCGATGGTCTACGCCATGATCGCCATCGGGGTTCTGGGTTTCGTGGTCTGGGCACACCATATGTATACGGTCGGGCTGTCCACCTCGCAGCAGAGCTACTTCATGCTGGCCACCATGGTTATCGCGGTGCCGACCGGCGTGAAGATCTTCAGCTGGATCGCTACCCTCTGGGGCGGCTCTATCGAGTTCAAGACACCGATGATGTTCGCCCTCGGCTTCCTGTTCCTCTTCACCGTTGGCGGCGTGACCGGCATCGTGCTGTCGCAGGCCGCTGTGGACCGTGCCTATCACGATACCTACTACGTTGTGGCGCACTTCCACTATGTGATGAGCCTCGGTGCCGTCTTCGCGATCTTCGCGGGCGTCTACTACTGGATCGGCAAGATGTCCGGTCGCCAGTATCCGGAATGGGCCGGGCAGCTGCACTTCTGGGTCATGTTCATCGGGGCGAATATCACGTTCTTCCCGCAGCATTTCCTCGGCCGTCAGGGCATGCCGCGTCGCTACATCGACTATCCGGAGCAGTTCGCGCTGTGGAACTTCGTTTCCTCGATCGGTGCCTTCATCACTTTCACCTCCTTCCTGTTCTTCATCGGGGTTGTGTTCTACACGATCAAATGGGGCAGAAAAGTAACCGAGGACTCCTACTGGGGCCCCTACGCCGACACGCTGGAATGGACCGTTTCCAGCCCGCCGCCGGAGCATACGTTCGAGACGCTCCCGACGCCGGATATGTGGGACCACTCCAAGCACTAGCTTTGGCAATTACCGAAAAGGCCGGACATCGTTCCGGCCTTTTTCCTTTACGGAACTGCCCATGACCGACACTCCCCCCGACCGCAGCGATCCGCCGCTTTACAAGGTAACCCTCTGGCCGCACCGCTCGCTCGGGCGCACGGGTTTCCGCAACACCATGTTGCTGGTCATGATCGGCATCACCATCCCGATGATCCCGCTGGTCCTGACCGCGCACAGCTGGAAGGTCCTGCCCTTCGGCATCGCCCCCGTCGCCCTGCTCTACCTGTTTTTCAAACGCAACTACCGTGACGGCCGCCTGACCGAGGAGCTGACCCTCTGGCCCGACCTGATCACCGTCGAGCGCACCGAACCGGACGGCAGCCGCCGGCACTGGCACGCCAACCCCTACTGGGTCCGCATCGGGCTGCGCGACCAGCCGGTGGAAAACTACCTGACGCTGAAAGGCAACCAGCGGGAAATCGAACTCGGCGCCTTCCTGACACCCGAGGAACGCGCAACCCTCAAGGCCGAGATCGAGGATGCCCTGCGGGCGCTTGATATCAACGCCTAGGGCGGATATGCCTTTGGTCTGACTTAATCAGGGGGGCGGATATGCTCTACAATTCGGCACAGGACTGGCAACAGGCCCCGCACAAACGCGTGGCCCTGTTCGGCATGTCGGGCCTTGGGAAAACCTATCTCTCCGACATGCTGCGCGCCACTGGCGACTGGTTTCACTACTCGGTCGATTTCCGCATCGGCACCCGCTACATGGGCGAACACATCGTCGACAATTTCAAACGCGAGGCCATGCGCAACGATTTCCTTGCCGGTCTGCTGAAATCGGATTCGATCTATATCGCCTCCAACATAAGTTTCGAAAACCTCGCCCCCCTGTCCACCTACCTCGGCAAACCGGGTAATCCGGACAAGGGCGGCATCCCCTTCGACGAATATGTGACCCGCCAGCGCCAGCATCGCGCCGCCGAAATCAGCGCCCTGCGCGACACCGCCCATTTCGCGCAAAAGGCGCAGGATATCTATGGCTATGCCCATTTCGTCTGCGACACCTCCGGCTCCATCTGCGAGGTGATCGAGGGCGACGACGACCCGGTGATGGCCGACCTTGCCGCCACCGCCCTGCCCGTCTGGATCCGCGGCAGCGCCGCCCACACCGACGAGCTGGTCGCCCGCTTCGCCGCCGCGCCGAAACCCATGTATTACCGCGAGGATTTCCTGCGCGAAAAATGGGCGCAATACCTGTCCGAACGCGGCATCACCGAAGAACAGGTGGATCCCGACGACTTTATCCTCTGGGGCTATCGCGAGCTGCTGGAACACCGCCTGCCGCGCTATGCGGCCCTCGCCCGCCACGGCGTCACCGTCGAGGCCGACGAGGTGCGCCACATCCGCGACGCCGCCGATTTCACCGACCTGATCGCAACCGCCATTGACCGGAGCGCCTGATGCCCATCCGTATCCCCTCCGACCTCCCCGCCTATGACATTCTCGCCGCCGAGGGCGTCAACGTCATGGCCGAGGATGTCGCCAACCGGCAGGAAATCCGCCCGCTGCAAATCGGCCTGCTGAACCTGATGCCGAAGAAGATCCAGACGGAAACGCAATTCGCCCGCCTGATCGGCGCCTCGCCCATCCAGATCGAGCTGACCCTGATCCGCATGACCGAACATGTGTCGAAAAACACCTCGGCCGAACATATGGAGTCCTTCTACCATGCCTTTCAGGACATCAAGCACCGCAAGTTCGACGGGCTGATCATCACCGGCGCCCCGATCGAGCATCTGCCCTTCGAGGAGGTCTCCTACTGGGACGAAATGCAGGAGGTCATGGACTGGACCCAGACCAACGTCCTGTCCACCTTCGGCGTCTGCTGGGGCGGCATGGCGATGATCTACCACATGAACGGCGTGCCCAAGCACATGCTGCCGGAAAAACACTTCGGCTGCTACCGGCATAAAAACCTCGCCCCCGCCTCGCACTACCTGCGCGGCTTTTCCGACGATTTCACCGTGCCCGTGTCCCGCTGGACCGAAGTGCGCGAGGAGGACGTGCGCGACATCGAAAACCTCGACATCCTGATGCACTCCGACGAGGTCGGCCCCTGCCTGATCGAGGATAAAAAGCACCGCGCGCTCTATATCTTCAACCATCTGGAATACGACTCCGACACATTGCAGCAGGAATACGAACGCGACATTGCCAAGGGGCTGGATATCGACGTGCCGCGCGACTACTTCCCGAACGACGATCCGACGCAGCCGCCGGAAAACCGCTGGCGCTCCCACGCGCACCTGCTCTATGGCAACTGGATCAACGAGATTTACCAGACCACCAACATCGATCTGGACAAAATTCTGGAGGGCGACTCGAAATGACCTCGAAACCCTTCGACGGCGCCATCACCCGTTTCTATGAAACCGAAGCCCCCGCCGACATCCGCATCGCCATTTCCGAGAGCGGCAGCAAGGACATCCTGAACCCCGCCTACCCCTATCGCAAACGCATGAAGCGGCGCGATTACGAAGCGCAGATGCAGGCCCTGCAAATCGAGATGGTCAAGATGCAGGCCTGGGCCACCGCCACCGGCCAGCGCATCGCCATCGTATTCGAGGGACGCGACGCCGCCGGCAAAGGCGGCACCATCAAGCGTTTCCGCGAAAACATGAACCCGCGCGTGGCAAGGGTCGTTGCCCTGTCGAAACCGACCGAGGCCGAGCGCGGCCAATGGTATTTCCAGCGTTACATCCGCCACCTGCCCAACCGCGGCGAGGTCTGTTTCTTCGATCGTTCGTGGTATAACCGCGGCGTTATCGAACCGGTTTTCGGCTTCTGCACCCCCGAACAAAAAGAACTGTTCTTCCGCCAGACCCCCGATTTCGAGCAGATGCTGCGCGAGGACGGCATCACCCTGATCAAGCTCTGGCTGACCGTCGGGCGGGCCGAACAACTCCGCCGTTTCCTCGCCCGCGAAAGCGATCCGCTGAAGCAGTGGAAACTCTCGGGCATCGACGTCAAGGGGCTGGGCAAATGGCAGGAATATACCGACGCGATTGCGGAAATGTTCACGCGCACCCATTCAGGAGCCTCGCCATGGAACGTGGTGCGCTCCGACGACAAACGTCGCGCCCGCATCGCCGCCATGCGCCTTGTGTTGTCGCAACTCGATTACGACGGCAAGAACCCGAACGCGGTGCAGCCCCCCGACCCGCTGGTCTGCGGCGATCCCTCCCTGATCGGCCCTTCGCTTGACTGAGCTTGTTAATCCGTCCCGCGACGCATAGATTCAGGCCATGAACGATCACCCGCGCGGCCGCAAGGCCTATCACCACGGCAACCTGAAACAAGCCCTCGTCGAGGCCACCCTTTCCCTGATCCAGGCGAAAGGCCCGACCGGTTTTACCCTTGCCGAGGCCGCCCGCCGTGCCGGTGTCAGCCCCGCCGCCCCTTACCGCCACTTCAAAGGGCGCGAGGACCTGATCGCCGAGGTCGCCCGTCGGGGCTACATCCTGTTCGCCGAACAACTCGAAGCCGCCTACAATCGCGGCAAACCGACCCCGCTTGCGGCTTTCGAGGCCGTCGGGCGCGCCTATCTCGACTTCGCCCGCACCCACCCGGGCCACTACATCGCCATGTTCGAGTCCGGCGTTTCCACCGCCGGAAATCCCGACCTCAACATGGTCGAAAACCGCGCCATGGCCGTGCTGACGCAGGCAGCGGAAAACCTGTTCGAACACCTGCCGAAATCGCAACGCCCCCCCGCCACCATGGTCGGCCACCACATCTGGGCCATGTCGCACGGAGTCGTGGAACTGTTCGCCCGCGGCGAGCCGGGCGGCCGCGCTCCCTTTTCCCCCGAGGAACTGCTCGAAAGCGGCATCGGAATCTACCTGCGCGGTCTCGGCGTCATCCCCGAATAAATTTTGCCCCGCCCTCTTGCCAAACCGGATTTTCTTCCCCACATATGTTAATGTGAATAACATTTACATTGAAAGGAACCGCAATGAACTCTCCCGCACACCTGTTCGAACAAGGTCGGGACTGGCTCGACAGCCACGGAAAAATGGCGTGGATAGCGCTGATGGTCCTTGGCTTTATCATCTTCTGGCCGCTCGGCCTCGCAACCTTCTTTTACATGATCGGAACAAATCGCATGGGCAAATGTTCAAACCGCCGCGGCTGGGGCCGCCATCACCGTCGCAATGCACCCACCGGCAACACCGCCTTTGACGCCTATCGCGAGGAAACCCTGAAGCGGCTCGAGGACGAACAGTCCGCCTTCCAGTCCTTCCTCGGCAACCTGCGCGCCGCCAAGGACCGCGCCGAATTCGACGAATTCATGAACAAACGCAAGAACGACAACGACAGCGGCGATCAGGCGCCTGCCTGATCCCGTGCCCCCGCCACTTGCGCGGGGGCCGGACAACACCTATCTCGGGGACAGGATGACATATTCGCAAACAATATATCCCGGCCTGCCGGATCCCGATCTGGACCGCCAGTTCTACGAAGGTGTGCCCTCGCGCCGCCTGCTGGCATGGGTGATCGACAGTGTGATCACCTTTCTTGTGACCTTGCTGATGGCGCTGGTATCCTTCGGGCTGGGCTTCTTTATCTTTCCGCTGATGTGGCTGGTGATCGGCTTTTTCTACCGCGTCTCCAGCATTGCCACCGCCTCGGCCACCCCGGGCATGCGCCTTGTGGGGATCGAGTTCCGCGACCGCGAGGGCAACCCCCTCAGCCCCGGTCTCGCGCTGGCCCATACGGCGATCTTCACCTTCGCCAGCGGCATGATGATCCTGCAACTGGTCAGCATCGGCCTGATCCTCGGCACCCGCTACCAGCAGAGCCTGCAGGACATGATCCTCGGCACCACGGCAATCAACCGCCCCGCCTGACAGGTAGCGCGGCGAATTTAGGCATTGCAAAAAACGCCCGCGCCTTGCTAGGGTTCGAAGAAACCCCAGCAAGGCTTTTTCATGCGCCACACCCTGCCAGAAGCGCCCCAGTTCTATGTGACGGCTCCGCAGACCTGCCCCTATCTCGACGGCAAGGTCGAACGCAAGCTGTTCACCGCGCTTTACGGGGACGAGGCCCGCGCCCTCAACGACGGCCTGTCGCAGCAGGGCTTCCGCCGCTCGCAGAACGTCCTCTACCGCCCCAGTTGCGCCGGATGCAACGCCTGCATGTCGGCCCGCGTGCGCGTCAACGGTTTCAAGCCCTCGCGCAGCCAGAAGCGCATCCTGAAACGCAACGCCCATGTCTGGCGCGAGATCAAAACCCCCTGGGCCTCCGAGGAACACTACGAGCTGTTCCGCAAATACCTCGGCAAGCGCCACGCGGACGGCGGCATGGCCGGCATGGACATCTTCGAATTCGCGGCAATGATCGAGGAAACCCCCGTCCTGACCCGCATCGTCGAATACTACGAAAAGGGTGCGGACGGCTCCGACCGCCTGATCGCCGCCTGCCTGACGGATGTGCTGGGCGATGGCCTGTCGCTGGTCTATTCCTTCTTCGATCCGGAACTTGATACGCGCAGCCTCGGCAGCTTCATGATCCTCGACCATATCGAAATGGCGCGCGAGGCCGACCTGCCCTATGTCTACCTCGGCTTCTGGGTCCCGGGCAGCCGCAAGATGGCCTACAAGGCCAAATTCCGCCCGCTGGAAATCTTCCGTGGCGGCCACTGGCAGGAACTGGAAAACCCGCATTCCTTCGAAAGCCCCGACCACCCGCTCGACAGCGATCCGGTGTCGGAGCAGGTCGCCGCAATCCACCTGCCGGACCTGCAAGGCAAATAAAAAGCCCCGGATTTCTCCGGGGCTTTTTCATTCCGTGCCGGCGGTCTTATCCGCCCGACAGCAGGTTAGGCACAATCGTCACTACCCCCGGGAACAGCCAGAGCAGCGTCAGCCCCAGCACCTGGATCAGCACGAACGGCACCACCCCGCGATAGATATGCCCCGTAGTCACGCTCGCCGGTGCCACCCCGCGCAGATAGAACAGCGCAAAGCCGAACGGCGGCGTCAGGAACGAGGTCTGCAAATTGACCGCAATCATGATCGTCACCCACTTCGGGTCCATCGTGCCGCCATAGATCACCGGCCCGACGATCGGGATCACGATATAGATGATCTCGAGGAAATCGAGCACGAAGCCGAGGAAGAACAGCACCATCATCACGATCAGGAACACCACCCATTCCTTGTCGAAACTGCGCAGGAAGGCCTGGATATAATCCTCGCCCCCGAAGGAGATAATCACAAGGTTGAGCAGCTGCGAACCGATCAGGATGGCAAACACCATCGAGGTCACCTTGGCCGTTTCCCGCACCACTGGTGACAGGACCGATGTTTTCCACAAAACCCAGACCGCATAAAGCAGCCCGCCGATAGCCACATGATAGAATACCAGCGCCGCAATAATCGCGATCCAGTTCTCGAAGCTCACGTTCTCGATGGAAGCGCGCAGGTCGAAATTCACCCCGACCAGCAGCAGCAACACCATGGAGAAACTGGAAATCAGGATGATTTTCCCGTTCCCGTCCCGCTCCTGCAACTTGCGGAAAGCCGCGAGCATGATCGCCCCGCCTGCCCCCAGCGCCGCTGCCGGCGTCGGGTTGGTCACCCCGCCGAGGATCGACCCCAGCACCGCCACGATCAGCACCAGCGGCGGAAAGACCACACGCAGCATCTCGTTTTGCGCCAGCCGCTGCGCCGCCGGTTTCAGACCATAGAAAATAATCGCAAAGGGGATCGCCTGGGCCAGGAACACCGTTCCGGGCGACGACAGCGGCGTCAGGAACAACGTATCGACCAGCGCCGACAACACCAGCCCGCCCGCTCCGACCAGCAAGGGCGTCTTGTCCTCGCGCGGTGCCACACCGAAGGCCAGCGCCAGCATCAGGGCAAAGAACGTCAGCATCGACAGCAGACCGGTGCCGATCGGCGCTGCGGTTTCCACCATCTCGGCGCGGACACGTTCGATTTCCTCGGGCGAGCGGGTCCGCTCTTCCTGCGTCAGCCCGCCACCGGAAGCATTGATCTCGGCCTGAATCGCGACAGCCGCATCCCATTTCTCCTGCCCGTGCAATTCGATCATCGAGGCCTTGCACTGTTCGCTCACATTGGTGCGCAGCTCCGCCTGCTGCCCCTGCGAAGCAACCGAGGACACAACAACCGACTGGCTGCCTGCAACGTTGAACGAGGTCATGGCCACCGCGAACAGGATGATTCCGGCCGGAACGCCGAGGAACCACATCAGATTGTGCCGGCGCCCGTTCCCGACTGCCCGCTCGCCGGTCAGCCTGATCGGCGGTGCCTTGTGCGGGAACAGCAGCGCAAACCCGAAAGCATAGGCCCCGTAAAGGAACGCCAGCAGAATCCCGGGCAACAAAGCCGCCTTGAACAGCGTGCCGACGGACAGCACTGCCGCCTCGCCCAGATAGGTCAGGGCGTCGGTGCAGCCTGCCGCCGCCGCGCGCTGCTCCTGCGCCGCCGCATAAAGGTCACCGGCCAGCGTGCCCAGCAGCACGATCACAATCGAGGGCGGAATGATCTGTCCCAGCGTGCCCGAGGCCGCAATAACCCCCGTCGCCAGTTCCGGCGAATAATTGTTGCGCAACATGGTCGGCAGCGACAGCAACCCCATGGTTACCACGGTCGCACCCACGATGCCGGTCGAGGCCGCCAGAAACGCCCCCACAATCACCACCGAAACCGCCAACCCGCCGGGCAGCGGCCCGAATACCCGTGCCATGGTGGTCAGCAGGTCCTCGGCAATCTTCGAACGCTCCAGCGTGATCCCCATCAGCACGAACATCGCCACCGCCAGAAGTGTCTCGATCGACGGTCCGGCCAGCACGCGCTCGTTCATCCGGTTGACCATGAACGACAGGTTGCGGTTCATTGCCATTTCCCAGCCGCCGGGGAACAGGGCCTCGGTCTGCAAGGGCAACTCGGGGTATCGGAACCTCGAAATATCGTGTGTGGAAATCCCCTGCTGCACCAGCGCCTTGTAGCCCTCGCTGGATGTGTCCAGCACCTCCTTGACCAGGATACCCGAAGAGTCGAGCACGGCCAGAATGCCGAAAGCGATAATAGCGGAGCCGCCAATGGCAAAAGCCACCGGAAAACCCGACATGATGCCTGCAAACAGACAGGCAAAGACAATAATCAGGCTTATTTCTACGCCGTCGAGACCAAATAGCATTTCGGTATTCCCCTACCTGTCCTAGTGAATCGCGGCGACCGTTTCGGCCAGCTCGTCGTCAAGTTTGTCCTTGTCGAGGTATTTCCCCTCGCTCTCCGGCCCTTCGATCAGTTCCAGCAGCGAGCGATAGAAGAACGCTATCCCCTGTATGAACATCATGCCGGCGAAGGCCACCAGCAATATCTTGAACAGGAAATACCCGTCGAAGCCGTTCGGCGAAAACCCGATGGTCTCCACATTCCATTTCAGCAGCTTGGACTTGCGCATCAACAGCTCGATCTTGTCGCTGGCCGCCACCTTCGGCGTCACCAGATGGCGCCACATGAAGAACCAGCCGAACATCCAGATCATGGTCATCACCGGCAGAATGAAAAACAACGAGCCGAACATGTCGATAATCTTCCGGGTGCGATACCGCACGCGACCATAGAACAGGTCTACCCGCACATGCCCGCCCTGCACAAAGGTATAGCTGGCACAAAGCGCCACGATCAGAGCGTTATAGAGCTTCAGTTCCTCGGAAAACCAGCTCAGATCCTTGGTAAAGACATATCCGAACGGCCCGATGCTGATGTCCGCCACGCGGAAAAACCGTTGCAGGAATACGATAATAATCTGCTGCAACACCATGAACAGGCTGGCATAGGCGAAAAAGCGGCCAACGGTATTCGCGAACCACTCGAAGCCGCGCACGATACCCCACAGGATCTGTCGCCGGAACAGGCCGATTGCCGTGACCACAATAAAGATGTCGAACAATACGAAGAACAGCTCTTGCGAGGCTCCGTAGTAAATAAAGCGCATCAACGATTCTTTGTTGGACCAGTCCAGCCATGCGGACGGGTTACTCAGGGCTTTGAACAAATTCACGAACGCCATTCCGACGTCGGTGAAGAACCATACCAGACCGTCCAGCATCGTTTGCGCTCCTCATAAATTCGAAAATTGGTCGCAATAATGCACCCGCCCCCGAAAAAGGGGGCGGATCATTTTGGTTTCGGCGGGATTTACCCGAGTACGCGGTCGCGCTGCGCCGTGTAGACACCCGAGGATTTCTTGATCCAGGCCGAGGAGTTTTTCATCGACGCCTGGTAGCTGTTGTTCACACGGGCAAAGAACTCGTCGGACATATTCTCGCCCATGACTTCCTTGGCACCTGCGCCGAAGGCATCCCATACGGAATCCGGGAATTCCAGAACGTTCACGCCCGAGGCCTGCAGACGGGCCAGCGCCGCGCCGTTGTTGTTCAGGAACTGCGCCAGGCTGTGCGAGTGTGCGGCCTTCGCGGTTTCCTCGATGACAACCTTCTGCTGCTGGGTCAGACCGTCGAATACCTCGCGGTTGGTTGCCAGCGACAGGGCAGCGCCCGGCTCGTGCATACCGGCGGTATAGTAGATCTTGGTGATTTCCTGGAAGCCGGCTTTCTCGTCGGCCCAGGGCCCGATCCACTCGGTGCCGTCCAGCGCGCCCGAGGACAGCGCCTGATACACTTCGCCGCCCGGAATATTCTGGACGGAAGCACCCAGCGTGCCCAGAACCTTGCCGCCAAGGCCCGGCATACGGAATTTCAGACCGTTGAAGTCTTCCGGACCGTTGATTTCCTTGCGGAACCAGCCACCGGCCTGCGGGCCCGTGTTACCGGCGATGAAGGACTTCAGGTTGAAGATCTCGCCCAGTTCGTCGTGGAAGGCCGCGCCTTCGTCATGGTAATACCAGTTCATCAGTTCCTGCGCGGTCATGCCGAACGGAACGGATGTGAAGAACGCATAGGCCGGATGCTGGCTGATGAAATAGTAATCGGCCGCGTGATACATATCGGCCTGCCCCGAGGCTACGGCGTCGAACACTTCGGTCGCGCCGACCAGCTCGCCGGCCGCCTTGACAACCACGTCGAGCTGCCCGTCGGTCATGGCGGTGATGCGCTCGGCACAATAGACAGCGGAATCCCACACACCGGCAAAGCCGCGCGGCCACGATGTAACCATGGTCAGCGTGCGTTTACCCTGTGCATAGGCCGGAGCCGCCAGAGAAGCACTGGCAGCAACCGCGGCCCCACCAAGTGCGGAATTTTTCAGAAAAGAACGACGATCCATTAATAACCTCCCAGTTTACGCTTTGCCGTCTGGCAAAAGCGGATCGATTAACGCCGTTCAAACTATCGGGTGATGCGGGATTTGCAACGGATATTTTAAACATCCGGTCCATTTTTCCGACCACTTTCCGCACCGGCCGCCCTGCGCTCCGCTATCGTGTCAGGATTTCCGCCTTCGATTTTAAGATAACTCCGGCAACTTCGATATTTGCGCAATTATATTCCGACATTACTTCAAATTATGCAACTTTATTGAAAATTCCCTGTTGACCCGCCCCGAAACGCTATTTAGAAAAACCTACATGAATACGAACGGAAAAACTATTGTGATCGTGCTAGACGCCGCGCGTTGACTGATCGGGGGAACCCCCTGACAGCCGATGCGCAACCCCCTTTCAATCGGGGGTTTTTTTATGGCCATCGCAAGACACAATAAGTGGAACGGGGCTTGCCCCTCAATACGGAGAAATAAAATGTCGCGTCAAATGACCGGTGCCCAGATAGTTGTCCAAGCCCTGAAGGATCAAGGCGTGGACACCGTGTTCGGCTATCCCGGGGGCGCGGTGCTACCGATTTACGACGAGATTTTCCAGCAGAACAACATCCGCCACATCCTCGTGCGCCACGAACAGGGCGCCACCCACGCGGCCGAGGGCTACGCCCGCGCCACCGGCAAGCCGGGCGTGGTTCTGGTCACCTCCGGTCCCGGTGCCACCAACGCTGTGACCGGCATGACCGACGCGCTGATGGACTCGATCCCGATGATCGTCCTCACCGGTCAGGTCCCCACCTTCATGATCGGCAACGATGCGTTTCAGGAGGCCGACACCGTCGGCATCACCCGCCCCTGCACCAAGCACAACTGGCTGGTCAAGGACACGGACTCGCTGGCCGATACCCTGCACCAGGCCTTCCATGTCGCCACCTCGGGCCGCCCGGGTCCGGTGTTGATCGACATCCCCAAGGACGTGCAGTTCGCCACCGGCCGCTACACACCGAAGCAAAAGGCCAACACCGGCCGCTACCAGCCGCAGGTCAAGGGCGACATCGACGCCATCACCCGCGCGGTCGAGGCGCTGGAAAAGGCCAAGCGCCCGATCATCTATTCCGGCGGCGGCGTCATCAACTCCGGCCGCGGCGCCAGCCAGCTTCTGCGCGAACTCTCCGACGCCACCGGCATTCCGATCACCTCCACCCTGATGGGTCTGGGGGCCTATCCGGCCTCGGGCAAGAACTGGCTCGGGATGCTGGGGATGCACGGCACCTACGAGGCCAACATGGCCATGCACGACTGCGACTACATGCTGTGCATCGGCGCGCGTTTCGACGACCGGATCACCGGCCGCACCGACGCCTTCAGCCCGAACAGCTACAAGGTCCACATCGACATCGACCCCTCCTCGATCAACAAGATCATCCATGTCGACACCCCGATCATCGGCGACGTCGGCCATATCCTCGAGGACCTGCTCAAGGTCTGGAAATCCCGCGGCCGCAAGACGAAATCCGAGGCTATCGCCAAATGGTGGAAACAGATAGACGAGTGGCGCGCCGTGGACTGCCTGTCCTATAAAAACTCCGACAAGATCATCAAGCCGCAATACGCGCTGGAACGGCTGGAGGCCCTGACCAAGGGCATGGACCGCTATGTCTGCACCGAGGTCGGCCAGCACCAGATGTGGGCCGCGCAATACCTCGGGTTCGAGGAACCGCACCGCTGGATGACCTCCGGCGGCCTCGGCACCATGGGCTACGGCACACCGGCCTCCATGGGCATCCAGATCGCCCACCCCGACGCGCTGGTCATCAACATCGCGGGCGAGGCCTCCTGGCTGATGAACATGCAGGAAATGGGCACGGCCGCGCAATACAACCTGAAAACCAAACAGTTCATCCTCAACAACGAGCGCCTCGGCATGGTCCGGCAGTGGCAGGAGCTTCTGCACGGCTCGCGCTACTCGCACAGCTGGTCCGAGGCCCTGCCCGATTTCGTCAAACTGGCCGAGGCCTTCGGCGCCAAGGGTATCCGCTGCTCCGATCCCGCCGATCTCGACGATGCGATCATGGAGATGCTGAACCACGACGGACCGGTGATTTTCGACTGTCTGGTGGAAAAGCACGAAAACTGCTTCCCGATGATCCCCAGCGGCAAGGCTCATAACGACATGCTGCTCGGCGAGGCCTCGACCGAGGGCGCGATCACCGGAGGCGGCGGCGCGCTGGTTTAATTATGGCCTCCAACCCACCGGAACCGCTGGTATATTTCAGCTACGGCCTGACCAAGAGCGCCAGCACGCTGGCCTATCGTCTGGCCTGGCTGTCGCTGGAGGACGCGGGCCTCACCCAGCCCCGCGTCCCCCCGCCGGTTGTCGAGGAAATCCACTCGGTCAATTTCGTCACCCACCTCGACACCGCCATGATGGCCGAACTGCTGCGCATCGCCCGCGAACAGGGCTACCCGCTGGTGGTCAAAACCCATGTCCTGCCCTCGCCTGCGGTGGTGGAGGCCGTCACCTCCGGTCAGGCCCGCGGCAGCATCAGCTTGCGCGACCCGCGCGACATGGCGCTTTCCATGCTCGACCACGGCGCCAAGGCCCGGCGCAAGGGCGACTTCGCCTTTCGCGAATACGAAACCCTGCCCGACACGCTCGACGCCATCCGTCTGCAGACCGACGCGCTGGCAGAGTGGCTGCGCCTGCCCGACATGCTGGCCCTCACCTACGACCAGATCGCTTTCGACACGGAAAACACCGTCAGGAAACTCCAGCAACACCTTGGAATCGCCGGAAATCCCGCGAAAATAACCCGCATGGTTTCCGACAAACGCTACATCCAGTTCAACAAGGGCCGCCGCGACCGCCACAAGCAGGAGATGTCCGCCGAAGACAGCGCCGCTTTCGCCCGCGAATTCGCCCCCCTGATCGACACCCTTGCCCGCGTGCAAGCCACCCCCTTCGACGGTCGCCCGCATCTCGATGCCACGGCCACCCTGCGCCACTAGAAAGGAAACGACATGTCCCCCCTTGCCCTGAAAAAAGGCGCCTCCCGCAAAAGCGCCTACGACCTGAAAAACCCGCTCAGCGAGACGATCGAGACCCACACCCTCACCGTCATCGTCGATAACGAGGCCGGCGTCCTCGCCCGTGTCATCGGCCTGTTTTCCGGTCGCGGCTACAATATCGACAGCCTGACCGTGGCCGAAACCGACCACGAGGGCCATATCTCCCGCATCAACATCGTCACCACCGGCACCCCGGCGGTGATCGAGCAGATCAAGGCGCAGCTTGCCCGCATGGTTCCCGTCCACACCGTCCACGACCTGACCGTCGAAGGCGCTTCGGTGGAACGCGAACTGGCCATGCTGAAGGTGGTCGGCACCGGCGACAAACGGGTGGAGGCCATGCGTCTGGCCGATATTTTCCGCGCCAATGTCGTCGATGCCTCGCTGGAAAGCTTCATCTTCGAACTGACCGGAACCCCGGAGAAAATCGACGCCTTCATCGACCTGATGCGCCCGCTCGGCCTGACCGACATCGCCCGCACCGGCGTCGCAGCCATGGCACGCGGTGCATAAATGCTCGATATTGCTGCGATTTTCTGGGGTATCGTCGCGGCCCTCGTCCTGAATTTCCTTGTCGGGGCCGTGCTGGGTCTGGGTGTCCTGATCGACGCCATCAAACCCGGTGATCCGGATCACGAGGAGCCGAGCGACGAGGAACTCGATGCGGTTTTCGAGGCCGAGATGCACAACCCTGTCTCGATGGCGCAGATGGCCATCCTGTCACTGGTCGCCACCGCGGTTTCCGGCGCTGTCACGGCATGGCTGGCCCCGCAGGCCCCCTATCTGCACGCCGGCATCGTCGGGGCAACCGGTCTGGTATTCGGCATTGTCATGGAGTGGCGCAATCCGACCCTGCCCTTCGTAATCAACGCCCTGTTTGCGGTGCTTATAATTCCCGCCACCCTGCTCGGCGCGTGGATCGCCACATAAAAAAGGGGGGATGGTAAAAACCATCCCCCAAGGCTTGCAATTCAGGCACATCGTTAAACTGCTCGGTTTGTTGCCTGCAGCCTGAACGCCGGAGGTCCACCCAGCAGACCGGCGACCTCCGTTTCTGTATTCAGCTACACCCGGAGGTCGCCCCGCAGGTGTTACACTTCATACAGGTTCCGTTGCGCACCAGCGTATAGTTGCCGCAGTCGCCACAGGCATCGCCCTCGTAGCCCTGCATCTTCGCCTTGGTGCGTTCATCCATAACCATGCTCGTCGCCACGGTTTCGCTTACCGTAGTCCGCACGCTGATATCCGCCGATTCGTGGTGGCCGCTCTCCATATGCAGCAACTCCTCGGGCACCCGCTTGCGCAAATAGCCGGTAGAGGAAATCTGCCGGATCATCTCGATCGAGCTTTGCGCCACCTCGGTATCCACCGTTTCGACATTGGAAACCCCTTCGTCGTGCCCGCGCCCCAGATCATCGAAGGACGAGCCGCTCGGCTTCACATGCGCAAGGTCCGTGCGATCCAGATAGGACACCGCCAACTCGCGGAAGATGTAATCGAGGATCGAGGTCGCCGACTTGATGCTGTCGTTGCCCTGCACCATCCCCGCCGGCTCGAAGCGGGTAAAGGTAAAGGCATCGACAAACTCGTCCAGCGGCACGCCGTATTGCAGGCCCACCGACACGGCGATGGCGAAATTGTTCATCATGGCGCGGAACCCCGCCCCTTCCTTATGCATATCGATGAAAATCTCGCCCAGATTGCCGTCCTCGTATTCGCCGGTGCGCAGGTAAACCTTGTGCCCGCCGACAACCGCCTTCTGGGTATAGCCCTTGCGACGATGCGGCAGCTTCTCGCGTCCGCGTGCCACTTCCTTGACCACGATTTTCTCGACGATCTTCTCGGCCAGCATCCCTGCCCGCTCGGCAGCGGGGGCCTCGGCCAGCTCCTCCTCGAAATCCTCGTCGTCGATCAGCGCCGAAGACAGCGGCTGCGACAGCTTGGAGCCGTCCCGATACAGCGCATTCGCCTTCACGCCCAGCGACCAGCTCAATTCGTAGGCCGCCTTGCAATCCTCGATAGTCGCATCCTCCGGCATGTTGATCGTCTTGGAGATCGCCCCGGAAATGAAGCTCTGCGCCGCTGCCATCATGGTGATATGGCTTTCCACGCTCAGATAGCGCGTGCCGATCCGCCCGCAGATATTGGCGCAGTCGAACACCTTGTAATGCTCCTCTTTCAGGAACGGCGCGCCCTCCAGCGTCATGGTGCCGCAAACATGGTTGTTGGCATCCGAAATCTGCTGGCGCGAATATCCCAGATGGCGCAGCAGGTCAAAGGCCGGATCGTTCAGCTTCTCCTCGGGAATGCCAAGGGTGTTGCGGCAGAAATCCTCGCCCAGCGTCCACTGGTTGAACACATATTTGATGTCGAAGGCGGTCGGCAGGGCCTCTTCGATCTTGTCGATCTCCGCCGCGCTGAACCCGTGCCCGATCAGGCTGGTATGGTTCACCCCGGGCGCATTGCCCATGGTGCCGTGCCCGACCGCATAGGCGATGATCTCCTCGATCTGGCTGGATGAATACCCGAGGTTCTCCAGCGCCGCCGGCACCGACTGGTTGATAATCTTGAAATAGCCGCCACCGGCCAGTTTCTTGAATTTCACCAGCGCGAAATCCGGCTCGATCCCCGTGGTATCGCAATCCATGACCAGCCCGATGGTCCCCGTCGGCGCGATCACCGACACCTGCGCATTGCGATAGCCGTTGGCCTCGCCCAGTGCCAGCGCATCGTCCCACGCCTTGTGCGCCAGATTGATCAGCTGCCCGTCGGGGCAGTTGTCATGGTCGAGCGGCACCGGCATCACCGCCAGCCCCTCGTAGCCCTGCGTCTCGCCATAAGCGGCGCGCCGGTGGTTGCGGATCACCCGCAGCATATGGTCGGCGTTCCTGGCATAACCCGGGAACGGCCCCAGCTCGCCCGCCATCTCGGCCGAGGTCTTGTAGGCAACCCCCGTCAGGATCGCGGTCAGCGCCCCGGCCATGGCCCGCCCCTCGTCGGAATCATAGCCGAACCCCATGTTCATCAGCAGCCCGCCGATATTGGCATAGCCCAGCCCCAGCGTGCGGAACTTATAGGACAATTCGGCAATCTGAGGCGACGGGAACTGCGCCATCAGCACCGAAATCTCCAGCGTCATGGTCCACAGCTTGGTCGCGTGCATGTATCCCGCCGCGTCGAACTGTCCGTCCTTCAGGAATTTCAGCAGGTTCATCGAGGCCAGATTACAGGCCGTATCGTCAAGGAACATATACTCCGAACAGGGGTTGGAGCCGCGAATAGCCCCGTCCGCCGGACAGGTATGCCAGTCGTTGATGGTGTCGTGGAACTGGATGCCCGGATCGGCACAGGCCCAGGCCGCGTGCCCGATCTGGTCCCACAGATCCCGCGCCTTCACCGTCTTGGCCACCGTGCCGTCGGTGCGCTTGATCAGCTCCCAGTCCGCATCGTCCCTGACCGCCTGCAAAAACGCATCCGTCACGCGAACCGAGTTGTTGGAATTCTGCCCCGAAACCGTCAGATAGGCCTCGGAATCCCAGTCGGTGTCATAGGTCGGAAACTCGATGCTGGTATAGCCCTGCTCCGCATACTGCAAAATCCGCTTCACATAGGTTTCCGGCACGCTGACCTTCTTCGCCGCGCGAATGGCCGCCTTCAGCGCCGGGTTTTTCTTCGGATCGAAAGCATCGGCCTCGGCGCCGTCCCATGCGCGAATGGCCGCAAAAATTTCGTTCAGCTGCTGCTCGTGGATTTTCGATCCGGCCACCAGCGCCGCAACCTTCTGTTCCTCCAGAACCTTCCAGTTGATGAATTCCTCGATATCGGGGTGATCCATGTCGCAGATCACCATCTTGGCCGCGCGCCGCGTCGTGCCGCCCGATTTGATCGCCCCCGCCGCACGATCGCCGATCTTCAGGAACGACATCAGGCCGGACGATTTGCCGCCACCGCCAAGGCTCTCGTTAGCCCCGCGCAGGGAACTGAAGTTGGTGCCGGTGCCCGAGCCATACTTGAACAGCCGCGCCTCGCGCGTCCACAGGTCCATGATCCCGCCGTCGTTCACCAGATCATCCGATACCGACTGGATGAAGCAGGCGTGCGGCTGCGGGTGCTCGTAGGCACTTTCCGATTTCGTCAGCTTGCCGGTCTTGTAGTCCACATAGAAATGCCCCTGCGACGGCCCGTCGATGCCATAGGCCCAGTGCAGCCCCGTATTGAACCACTGCGGCGAATTCGGCGCCGCCATCTGGCTGGCCATCATGAAGCGCATTTCATCATAATAGGCTTTGGCGTCGGCCTCGGTGGTGAACATGCCACCCTTCCAGCCCCAGTAGGTCCAGGCCCCGACCAGCCGGTCGAACACCTGCGTTGCCTTCGTCTCGCCAACGAAACGCTCGTCCTCCGGCAGTTTCGCCAGTTTTTCCTCGTCGGGCACCGAGCGCCACAGGAATTCCGGCACACCCTTTTCCTTCACGCGCTTCAGCGCCGCCGGCACACCGGCCTTGCGGAAATACTTCTGCGCGATCACATCGGCGGCCACCTGCGACCAGCCGGTCGGCACTTCCAGATTGTCGAGCGCGAACACAACCGTCCCGTCGGGATTGCGAATCTCCGAGGTGGTGTTCTTGAACTCGATCTCGCCGTATGCGCCGGTTTTGACCTTGGTGAATTTCCGTTCGATTTTCATTGCCTGCCCTCGTTGTTTTCCGGCGTTTACGCCTTGTTGACGGCCCCGTAGCACCGGAGCCCGCGCCTCTGTAGGCCAAATTTTCCTAAATTATCCGCAAGCCGTTTTTTTGAAGTGCAAACACTACATCTTGTGGCTCTGTGATTTCCTCACGCAAATTGGAGCATCTAGGGGGGCGCGGTCAACGGGAAAATTTGCGAATTTCCAAAACTTTTCGGTTGACGGGCATTTGCCTGCCGGGCTTTCCCTTGCGTCGCCAAAAGCCTTTTTCCAATAACGCTTCTGTCGAATCGCGTCGGGCCGCTTTGTGAAAACAGCGCGATTTCAAAACCTTTGCATCCGCATGGAAAGTGATACCTCAACGCCCTTCCGGCGAACCGCTCTCCGGCCCGTCACGATTCGGAAAATCATATGCAGAAATCCTGATATAAACCGGATGCCCCGCGCCGTCGGAACCCGCAATATGATCCGGCTGGAAAATGGTCGGGGCGAGAGGATTCGAACCTCCGACCTACGGTACCCAAAACCGTCGCGCTACCAGGCTGCGCCACGCCCCGACTGGGGGTTCATCTATCGCGAAGACTCTGGAAAGGGAAGCGAAAAATCAGTCGCAGGACCAGACAACATCCGGCCCGGATATCGCCGGATGCCGCACCTCGGCCCCCGCCCCGATTCCCAAGGTTCCGGCCATGCCGCCGTTGATCTCGACCACATACCGGATTTCCTCGCCACCGAAAATCGGCGTCTCGTCCAGCGGGACCGCGTTTTCATGCACACGGTCCACCACCCCGTCGACGCCGATAAACAGCATATCCAGCGGGATCAGCGTATTGCGCATCCAGAAACTCACCGGTCTGGCATCGGGATAGACAAACAGCATACCGGCAAATTTGTCCATGCTCGGCCGGTTCATCAGCCCGACCGCCCTACCCTGCGGCGTATCCACCACCTCGACACTGAACCGCACCGAGCTGCCGCCCGAGCGGATGTCGAGCCTGTCCGGCGTGCAATCCCCCTGCGCCCGCACCGGCCCGGGGACCAGCAACACCGCAAGAAGAAACGCGCCGAACAGTTTTTGCATTACTGTTTTTTGTCCTGCAATATCTGGTCCCAGGACCGGACCTCGCCGGCCATCAGACCACGCGGTCCCCGGATCACCCGCACCGAGATCGCCTCGCCGGGCTGCAGGTCCGACAGACCGAAATGACGCATGACTTCCACATGCAGGAAAATATCCGATTCATCGTTGAAAATATTGGCAAAGCCGAATCCCTTGGCCTTGTCGAACCACTTGACCCGCGCCGGCTGCAGCGGCACGTCCGGGGCGACTTCGGGCACAGCCATGCCCGGTTCCCCGCCGGTTTCCGTATGTTCCGGCACTCCTATCTCGTGGATCTCCGATGCCTGCTGGCCGCGCTCGGTCGCCTGCACATCCACGACAATTGGCGCCCCTTCGGCGACAGAACTGCGCCCGAAGTTTCTAAGTACATTTGCGTGCAAGAGGATATCGCCCTCGACTTCGTCACTGACGATAAAGCCGAATCCTTTTGCAGCGTCAAACCACTTGACCTGCCCCTTTACCATTATTCCTGTTTCACCTTTCCGATACTTCTGCAACTGACAGTGATCATCACTTTCGAAGCTGCAGACGCTTGAAATCAGCCCCGTATTGCAACGGACTATTCAGTAAATTTTCTGTTATGGCAAGATAATCGCTGCCATTTTCGGCGCTTTTTTGCTTTTTTTCCATACAACCGAAACCTGTTTGCAACACCACACCGGCGGTTGTTCACGGTTGTAGTCGCCCGATTTTCCATTTTCCGGCTGTATTTTCCCGCTTCCACCTGAACCGGTCGTGCAGGCGGTGCTGCCCGTCGGCCCAGAACTCGATCTCCAAAGGGGCAATCCGGTATCCGCCCCAGAACGGCGGCCGCGGCGGATTCACGCCCTTGCGCGCCGTGACCTTTGCCACCTCGGCCATCAGCGCCCCGCGCGATTCCAGCGGTTGCGACTGTTTCGAGGCCCAGGCCCCCAGCCGGCTCGGCAAGGAGCGCGAGGCATAATAGGCATCCGCCTTTTCCCCGTCCTCCCGCGTCACCAGCCCGCGCACCCGTATCTGGCGGCGCAGGGATTTCCAGTGCAGCACAAAGGCGGCCTTGCCCGATTCCTCGATCTCCCGCGCCTTGGCGCTTTCGTAGTTGGTATAGAAAACGAAAGCCTCCGCCTCGATCTCTTTCAGCAGCACCATGCGCACATTCGGCAGACCGTCCGCATCCACCGTTGCCAGCGCCATGGCATTGGGGTCGTTCGGCTCGTGCGCTTCGGCCTCGGCCAGCCAGCTTCGCGCAATGGCAAAAGGGTCGTCCCCTGCGAAAATTCCGGCGCGTTTTTCCCCGCTGTCCATGTTTCTCTCCAATGTATGCCAGATGACAGCTCCGCCTTGAAGCGGCTGCCACATTAGCTTAAACCATCCCGTGAATTCAGGAACAAGAGGTGAAGCATGGGCACGGGACTAATGCAAGGCAAGCGCGGCCTGATCATGGGCGTCGCCAACGACAAATCGATTGCGTGGGGTATCGCGCAGGCCTGCCACGAACAGGGGGCGGAGCTGGCCTTCACCCATCAGGGCGGTCCGCTCGGCAAACGGGTTCTGCCGCTGGCCGAAAGTCTGGGCACGGATATCGTGCTGGAATGCGACGTCACCAGCGATGAATCGATCGACGCGGTATTTGCCGCCTTGCAGGAAAAATGGGGCAAGCTGGACTTTCTGGTCCACGCTATCGGCTTTTCCGACAAATCGGAACTGCGCGGGCGCTACGTCGACACCACGGCGAAGAATTTCGAGATGACGATGAATATCTCGGTCTATTCCTTCACCGCCGTTGTGCAGCGCGCCGAAAAGATGATGCCGGACGGTGGCTCCTGCCTGACCCTGACCTACTACGGCGCCGAGAAGGTGATGCCGCATTACAACGTCATGGGGGTCGCCAAGGCGGGGCTGGAAGCTTCGGTCAAATATATGGCCATGGACCTCGGCCCGAAGAACATCCGCGTCAACGCCCTGTCCGCCGGTCCGATCAAGACCCTGGCCGCCAGCGGTATCGGTGATTTCCGCTACATCATGAAATGGAACGAGCTGAACTCCCCGCTGCGCCGCAACGTGACGCAGACGGACGTGGGAAAATCGGCGCTGTATCTGCTCTCCGACCTGTCCTCGGGTGTGACCGGAGAAAACCTCCATGTGGATGCGGGCTATCATGTTGTCGGCATGAAGGCCGAGGA
>JALSHL010000099.1 GCA_026982255.1 Paracoccaceae bacterium
AGACCAGGTTCAGCTTGCTGTTCAGCCCGCCTTTCGTGCGCCCGATCGCCCGCCCGTCGCCGGTGTTTTTTTCACTCCGTTCGCGGCAATCCGGTGGGTTTTGACATGGGTCGCGTCAATCATCAGCAGAACGCCTATATCGAGCGCTACGATCGCACGGTTCGCCACGAATGGTTAGACCAGAATATATTTGAAACGATAGAGGGGATCAGCATCAAGCCACAGAATGGCTCTGGACATACAACAATGATCGGCCCAACGTGGCCATCGGCGGGATCACACCTGCTATGAAGCTGAAACAAGCCGCGTAATTCTACAAGCGGACCCCTTGGAAAATGGGAGGATTACCAATCGTCTTTCTCGTTAGGCGATCCATCTTAACAACCGGTCCGAAATCTTGCGACCACCTCTTTCCTCTCGGAGACCGAGCGGGATGCCTGTTTCAAGCGAAACTCTTCTATTGTCGGATGCAAGATACGGTAAGCATCTCGGGCCAGCCCAAGGATTTGATCATCTGATAAATCGTTCAGGACGAGATATTGTCCATCCCGTTTCGCTCGTTTCTCGGCAATCCACTGTTTATGTTCAATATACTGTTGATCTCGGCGCTCCAGCGCCAAGGCATAATCGCATGTATTTAACGATTGCACCCTCTCCCGAGGATATCCAACGGCAATCAGGTCTTTGGGCACATATCCTCGAAAATGATAATGCCCATTCCGGTCCACAAGATTCTTCATATCTCTACGCTTTGCTATAGCCGTAATCGTAGCAAATGTAAAAATAAAACCTTTGCGTATCAGTAAGATACTGAAATATATGCAGTGGAAGTGTGGTTGGTGGAGCCAGGGGGAATCGAACCCCCGACCTCTTGCATGCCATGCAAGCGCTCTCCCATCTGAGCTATGGCCCCGTTAGGGTGTAGCCGGTCAACCGGCAACGCCCCGTATCTATGGGTGGATTCGCGCAAGTTCAAGCGAAAAATGTCGCCTGAAAGCGTAAATCAGCTTTCTTCCTCGGTTGCCGGAACGTCGGCGATTTCTTCCAGCGCGACGGTCTCGTCATCGTCATCCAGCAGATCGTCATCGGTCGGGATGGCGTCGTCGTCAAGGATGACTTCGGCGTCCTCGATGTCCGCTACCGGTTCCACCACCACGTCTTCCTTGGCTTTCTCCTTGCTCGGGGCGGATTTGTTACCCGTATCCTGCAACGACGCCAGATCGAATTCCGCGCCGCAGGACGGGCAGGTCATCGGGTCTTTCTGCAGATCGTAGAAACGAACGTTACATTTCGGGCAAAGGCGTTTTACGCCCCACTCTTCCTTGGGCATCGGTATCCCCTGAATCATTTCGGACAATTGTTGCTGCCACCTGCCACATGCAGGCCGCTCTTGTCAAAGCCTTTAGGAGATTTGTCGCATGTGCTGCAAGTGCGAAATGGCTTGATGCGCTGCGAAATCGCGCCTAGTTTGATAGAAACCAATCAGGAACGCCATGCTTTATCATGCCTACGAACTGACCCACGCCGCGATTTCGCCCATGCGCACCTATGCCCGCATGAGCCAGCAGGCGCTGGAATCCCCGATGAACCCCTTTGCCGCAAGCTACCCTGCCAAGGCGACCTCGGCCGCGTTCGAGATGTTCATCAACGCCACGCGCCGTTACGGCAAACCGGAATTCGGGCTGGACTCGACCCTCGTTGACGGGGTGGAAACGCCTGTCCTCGAAGAAGTCACCCACGCGCTGCCCTTTTGCAATCTGCTGCACTTCAAACGCGATTCGAAGGCTGCCGAAGGGCGCAACGATCCCAAGGTCCTGATCATCGCCCCGATGTCCGGCCACTACGCCACGCTGCTGCGCGGCACGGTGAAACAGATGTTGCCGGACCACGACGTCTATATCACCGACTGGATCGACGCGCGCGAGGTGCCGCTCTCCGAAGGGGTGTTCGACCTTGACGACTACACCGACTACCTGATCGAGTTCTGCCGTATTCTCGGCGCGGATGGCGAGCGCCCTGCCGTGATGGCCGTCTGCCAGCCCGGCGTGCCGATGATGGTCGCCGCCAGCCTGATGGCGATGAACAAGGATCCGTTCCGCCCGTCCTCGATCACCCTGATGGGCTCGCCGATCGATACGGCCCAAAACCCCAAGCAACCGAACGAGCTGGCCACCACCCGCCCGCTGTCATGGTTCGAGAACAACGTGATCGTCACCGTGCCGTGGCCCAACCCGGGCTTCATGCGCCGCGTCTATCCCGGCTTCCTGCAACTCTCGGGATTTCTGGCCATGAATATCGACAAGCACGTCGATGCGCATAAAAACCAGTTCAACCACCTGATTGCCGGCGACGGGGACAGCGCCGCCGCGCACCGCAAATTCTACGACGAATATATGGCGGTGATGGACCTGACCTCGGAATTCTACCTGCAGACCATCGAGCGGGTGTTCCAGAAACGCCTGCTGGCCATTGGCGCCTATTACCACCGCAACACGCTGGTGGATCCCGCCGCAATCACGGACATCGCCATCCTGACCATCGAGGGCGAGAAAGACGACATCACCGGCATCGGCCAGACCGAGGCCGCGCACACCCTGACCCCGAACCTCCCCGCCAAAAAGCACGCGCATTATGTGCAGGCTGGCGTCGGGCACTACGGTATTTTCAACGGCTCGCGCTGGCGCGGGACCATCCAGCCGAAAGTGGCCGAATTCATCGAAACCAACCGGAGCAAGGTCAAGGCTTGAGCGAAACCGTCACCATCGGCCACCCGCCCATCGAGGTCCGCCTCAAACGCCATGCCCGCGCCAAACGCCTGACCCTGCGCCTGTCACAGGTCAGCCGCGAGGCCACGCTCACCCTGCCGCCACGCACGCCGCTGCGGCAGGCAAAAGCTTTCGCCCTCAAGCAGGAACAGTGGCTGCGCGAACAGATGGCCAGACTGCCGGAACGCGCAGCCCTGACCGACGGGGCCGAAATCCCGTTTCGTGGCGAGTCCCTGATCCTGCGCACCACTTCGGGCAAATCCGTGCGCCTGTCCCCGCCGCATATCGAGGTCGCCACCCCGAACCCCGCCCGCCGTCTGCGCGCCTTTTTCCGCACCGAGGCCCGCAACGCCATCCTGCCCCTCGTCGAACATTACAGCTGCCGCATCGGGCGCCCGTTCAACCGCGTCACCCTGCGCGACACCCGTTCCCGCTGGGGGTCCTGCTCGGGCGAGGGCAACCTGATGTTCTCGTGGCGGCTGGTCATGGCCCCGCCGCCGGTGCTGGAATACGTCGTCGCGCACGAGGTCGCGCATCTGGTCGAAATGAACCACTCCGCCGCCTTCTGGGCGCAGGTCGAGGCCCTGATGCCCGATTACCGGAACCACCGCCACTGGCTGCGCAACAACGGGGCAAAACTGCACACGGTGGATTTCGGGGCTTGACCTCCGCGCCCTTGTGATCACAAAATAGCGGATGGACAAACCCCGCACACCGGATCCGGCCACACCGGCCCACGAACAGGTCTACCGTACCATCCGCGCCCGCATCATGCACGGCGAGATGGCCCCCGGCGCCGCCCTGACCCTGCGCGGTATCGCCGCCGAATTCGGCGTCTCCATGACCCCCGCGCGCGAGGCCGTGCGCCGCCTCGCCGCCGAGGGGGCGCTGGTGCTGTCCGCTTCGGGGCGCGTCACCACCCCCGCGCTCACCAACGACCGGATCGAGGAACTCGCCTGCCTGCGCGCCATACTGGAACCGGAACTGGCCTCGCGCGCCCTGCCGCGCGTCCACTCCGCCCTGATCGAGCGGCTGCAGGCCATCAACGCCACCATCGACCAGACCATCGTGAAGGCCGACGCCACCGGCTATGTCCGTGCCAACCTCGAATTCCACCGCACCCTTTACCTGCGCGCG
>JALSHL010000100.1 GCA_026982255.1 Paracoccaceae bacterium
CACGCACGACATCAAACGGGTGGCTGCCCGCCGCGACGCGAAAATCATCGCCGAGCGTCAGGCCGAGGCCGAAAAGATGGCGATCGAGGCGCAGGTCGACGAAGGCGAGCAGCCCTCGGACGAAGGCTTCGCCAACTTCGACTAGGCTGTCGCTGAAACGAATTGAAGGCCCTGCCGGAAACGGCGGGGCCTTTTTTTACGGGAAAAACCGGCCAGAAAGTGCCCGATGGTGTGCGAAACGGGGGGGGCGTTCGGAACGGCCCTTCGTTGCGGGCCGGAGAAATCAGGGTAATGGCGGGGTCAAGGGACATGGTGGCGAAGGCTATAGGCCGGACCGGAGGGTGTAAACCACGAGCGGGGAATCGTAATTGCGGGTAGATTCGCGCGGTCCTGTTCCCGCGGGAAATACCGGTTGCGCCGGCGAGGGGGAAACCCTAACAAATACAGGGTGACAGGCGCATTTCGCGGCAATGCGGAAACTGGTGTCAGGGCTGTTGACATGTTGCGCGACTCCTTCTATGTATCGCCCGCTCGGGAAGGGCATCTGCCTGCCCCCGATACAAGCCACAATCTGGCGGTCACGATCCGGACTTTGTCCCGATCCTCTGGAATTTCGCCGCGCCGCAGCCCTCGGGGGTGCGTGGGCGGCATTTTTGGCGTTTTGCACATTCGGTGCTTGGCGCGAGTTGAAACTGGTTGCACGGGGTTAGAACCGAATGCCAACGATACAACAGCTGATCCGCAAACCGCGCAAGCCGCGCGTGAAGCGACAGAAGTCCCAGCATCTGCAGGCGTGCCCGCAGAAGCGTGGTGTATGCACACGTGTATATACGACCACACCGAAGAAACCGAACTCGGCCATGCGTAAGGTTGCCAAAGTGCGCCTGACCAACGGCTTTGAGGTCATTTCCTACATTCCCGGCGAAAAGCACAACCTGCAGGAGCACTCTGTTGTGCTTATCCGTGGTGGTCGTGTGAAAGACCTTCCGGGGGTCCGCTACCACATTCTGCGTGGTGTTCTGGATACCCAGGGTGTCAAGGATCGCCGTCAGCGCCGCTCGAAATACGGCGCCAAGCGTCCGAAGTAAGGAGAATACCGATGTCGCGACGTCATGCCGCCGAAAAACGCCAGGTTCTGCCGGACGCCAAATATGGCGACCGTATCCTGACGAAATTCATGAACAACCTGATGCTGGACGGAAAGAAATCCGTTGCAGAGCGTATCGTTTACGGTGCGCTTGAGCGCGTCGAGGGCAAGCTGAAGCGGGAGCCGGTAGAGGCATTCCACGAAGCGCTGGAAAACATCAAGCCGTCGGTCGAGGTTCGCTCCCGCCGCGTTGGTGGCGCCACCTACCAGATCCCGGTAGAGGTTCGCCCCGAGCGCCGCGAGGCACTGGCCATCCGCTGGCTGATCGCTGCCTCGCGTTCGCGCAACGAAAACACGATGGAAGAGCGTCTCGCCGGTGAATTGCTGGATGCCGTGAACTCTCGTGGTTCCGCTGTCAAGAAACGTGAAGACACCCACAAAATGGCCGATGCAAACAAAGCATTCAGCCATTATCGCTGGTAACTTATAGGATCGGACGAGAACAATGGCTCGCGAATATCCCCTCGAACGCTACCGTAACTTCGGTATCATGGCGCACATCGATGCAGGCAAAACTACCTGCACGGAGCGTATCCTGTATTATACAGGCAAATCCCACAACATCGGCGAGGTGCATGATGGCGCCGCAACGATGGACTGGATGGAGCAGGAGCAGGAGCGTGGCATCACGATCACCTCGGCTGCGACCACCACATTCTGGGAGCGCACCGAAGATGGCGTTACGCCGCAGACCCCGAAGCATCGTTTGAATATCATCGATACTCCGGGCCACGTCGACTTCACTATCGAGGTGGAGCGTTCGCTTGCTGTTCTCGACGGCGCGGTTGCGCTGCTGGATGCCAACGCCGGTGTCGAGCCGCAGACCGAAACCGTTTGGCGCCAGGCCGACCGTTACAAGGTTCCGCGCATTGTTTTCGTCAACAAGATGGACAAGATCGGCGCGGATTTCTTTAACTGTGTCGATATGATCCGCACCCGTGTTGCCGGTAACCCGCTTCCGATCCAGATGCCGATTGGTGCCGAGACGGAACTGGAAGGTTCCATCGACCTGATCACCATGGAAGAATGGGTGTATCTGGGCGAGGATCTGGGGGCTACATGGGAACGCCGCCCGGTTCGCGACAGCCTGAAAGACAAGGCCGAGGAAATGCGTGCCGAGATGATCGAAATGGCCGTCGAAATGGACGACGAGGTCATGGAAGCCTATCTTGAGGGCAACGAGCCGGACGTGGAGACGCTGCGCAAGCTGATCCGCAAAGGCACGCTCGAGATGGCGTTCGTTCCGATCCTTGCCGGTTCGGCCTTCAAGAACAAGGGGGTCCAGCAGCTGCTCAACGCTGTTGTGGATTTCCTGCCCAGCCCGCTGGACGTGGAAGACTACATGGGCTTCAAGCCCGGTGACGAGACCGAGACCCGCGACATTCCGCGCCGTGCGGACGATGACATGCCGTTCTCGGCGCTGGCGTTCAAAATCATGAACGACCCGTTTGTCGGATCGCTGACCTTCACGCGTATCTATTCGGGTACCCTGAACAAGGGCGACAGCATTCTCAACTCGACCAAGGGCAAGAAAGAGCGCGTCGGTCGTATGATGATGATGCACTCGAACGATCGTGAGGAAATCACGGAAGCATTTGCCGGTGACATCATTGCGTTGGCCGGTCTGAAGGACACTACGACCGGCGATACGCTTTGCGCGACAAACGAGCCGGTGGTTCTGGAAACCATGACCTTCCCCGATCCGGTGATCGAGATTGCCGTGGAGCCGAAGACCAAAGCCGACCAGGAAAAAATGTCCGCCGGTCTGGCCCGTCTGGCTGCCGAGGATCCGTCCTTCCGCGTTGAAACCGATTTTGAATCCGGCCAGACCATCATGAAAGGTATGGGCGAGCTTCACCTCGACATCCTCGTCGATCGTCTGAAGCGCGAATTCAAGGTCGAGGCCAACATCGGTGCGCCGCAGGTTGCCTATCGCGAGACCATCTCGCACGAAGCCGAAGTCGACTACACCCACAAGAAGCAGTCGGGTGGTTCGGGCCAGTTCGCGCGCGTGAAAATGATCCTGATGCCGACCGAGCCGGGCGAGGGTTATTCCTTCGAATCCCGCATCGTTGGCGGTGCTATTCCGAAGGAATACATCCCGGGCGTTGAAAAGGGCATTCTGTCCGTTATGGACAGCGGCCCGCTGGCCGGCTTCCCGGTCATCGACTTCAAGGTCGCGCTGGTTGACGGTGCGTTCCACGATGTCGACTCCAGCGTTCTGGCCTTTGAAATCGCCGCCCGTGCAGCGATGCGCGAAGGCATGAAGAAAGCCGGCGCCAAGCTTCTGGAGCCGATTATGAAGGTCGAAGTGATCACGCCGGAAGAATACACCGGCGGCATCATTGGCGATCTGACCTCCCGTCGCGGGATGGTGCAGGGGCAGGATACGCGCGGCAACGCGATCGTTATCGATGCCTTTGTTCCGCTGGCGAATATGTTCGGGTACATCAATACCCTGCGTTCCATGTCCTCTGGCCGTGCGAACTTTACGATGCAGTTCGATCACTACGAAGCGGTGCCGTCGAACATTTCTGAAGAAATCCAGGCAAAATACGCCTGATCTGACAACCACAGGTCAGGTTCCTGACCAATATTTATGGAGACCTTGTTATGGGTAAGGAAAAATTCGAGCGTACGAAACCGCACGTCAACGTTGGCACGATTGGTCATGTTGACCACGGGAAGACGACACTGACGGCGGCGATCACGAAGCAGTTCGGCGAGTTCAAGGACTA
>JALSHL010000101.1 GCA_026982255.1 Paracoccaceae bacterium
TATGCGCGTTACGGCGAAACGATGGAAAGCGTCACGGCCCTGATCGAATCCCTGCCGCTTCCGGTTGACCGCACCCGCCTGCAAACCCTGCTGCCCGCCGGTGCCGCCCGCAATGCTGTCGACTGCGCGCTCTGGGATCTGGAGGCCAAACAGACCGGCAAGCGCGTCTGGCAACTGGCGGGCCTGCCGGAACCCCGTCCCGAAATAACCGCCTTCACCCTGTCGCTCGGCACGCCGGAATCGATGCAGGCCGCCGCCGCCCGCAACGCCTTTCGCCCCTTGCTGAAGATCAAACTGGGCAACGGCGCCGAAGACCTCGCCCGCCTGCGCGCCGTTCGCAAAGGCGCGCCCGACACCGATATCATCGTGGACGCGAACGAGGGCTGGACACCTGACCTCTACGCCAGCCTCGCCCCCGTGCTGCTCGACCTCGGGGTCAAGCTGGTGGAACAACCGCTGCCTGCCGGTGCCGACGATGCCTTGCTGGACATGGACCGCCCGCTGCCCGTCTGCGCCGACGAAAGCGCCCACGACCGCAGCACGCTTGGCGCCCTCAAGGGCAAATACGATGTGGTCAACATCAAGCTCGACAAAACTGGTGGTTTGACCGAGGCATTGGCCCTGAAGCAGGCCGCGCAGGATGCCGGTTTCGGCGTGATGGTCGGCTGCATGGTCGGCACATCGCTGGCCATGGCCCCCGCCGTTCTGGTGGCGCAGGGCGCAAACTTCACCGACCTTGACGGCCCGCTCCTGCTGGCCGAGGATCGCGAAACACCGCTATTTTATGACAACGCCGGAGCGCACCCGCCCTCCGCCGAGCTATGGGGATGAACATGAGCCGCACCGTATACGTTAACGGGGAATACCTGCCCGAAGAAGACGCCAAAATCTCGATTTTCGACCGCGGTTTCCTGATGGCCGACGGCGTTTACGAGGTCACTTCGGTGCTGGACGGCAAGATGATCGACTTTGCCGGTCACATGAAACGCCTCGCCCGCTCTCTGAACGAACTCGACATGGACGCCCCCGTGGATGACGCCGAGATGGAGGCCATCCACCGCGAACTGATCCGCGCTAACGACATTGACGAGGGGCTTGTTTATCTGCAAGTCACCCGTGGCGCTGCCGACCGCGATTTCCACTACCCCGTGGGGGTCAAACCCTCGCTGGTGCTGTTCACGCAAAAGAAAACCCTGACCGAAACTCCTGCCTCCACCAACGGCATCAAAGTGATTTCCATTCCCGATATCCGCTGGGGTCGGCGCGACATCAAAACGGTGCAGCTTCTCGCGCCGTCAATGGGAAAAATGGCTGCCAAGGCAGCCGGCGCCGGCGACGCATGGCTGGTCGAGGACGGTTTCGTTACCGAAGGCACCTCGAACAACGCCTATATCGTCAAGAACGGCAAGATCATCACCCGCAACCTGTCCACCGACATCCTGCACGGCATCACCCGCGCCGCCGTTCTGCGTTTCGCCCGCGAGGCGCAGATGGAGGTCGAGGAACGCCCTTTCACCATCGACGAGGCACAGGCGGCGGACGAGGCTTTCATCACCTCCGCTTCCACCTTTGTCTGTCCGGTAGTCGAAATAGACGGTGCGCGGATCGGTGACGGCACGCCGGGACCGGTGACCAGACGCCTGCGCGAGATTTATCTCGAAGAAAGTCGCAAGGCGGCGACCTAACCCAGCGCCACCCCGAACAGCCGCCCGACAGCGGCAGTTGCCGCCATGGCAATAGCCCCCCAGACCGCCACGCGAACCGAAGCCTTGATCATCGGAGCACCTCCGGCGCGCGCCGCAACCGCCCCCATGGCGGCCAGCGCCACTACTGAAACAATGGTGGTGGCCGCAACGATCCGGCTCTCGGGCACAAATACCACCGTGGCAAGCGGTAGTGCCGCACCGGCGGTGAAAGAGGCGGCCGAGAACAGCGCTGCCTGAATGGGGCGTGCCATCGTGTGTTCGGAAATCCCCAGTTCGTCGCGCACATGCGCCCCGAGCGGGTCTTTTTCCATCAATTGCGTTGCCACTTCCGAGGCCAGATTCGCATCCAGCCCGCGCGATTCGTAAATGGCGGCGAGTTCCTGCAATTCGAACTCCGGTGCGGTTTCCTGCTCGATCCGTTCCCGCTCGATATCCGCATTCTCGCTGTCAGATTGCGAACTGACCGAAACGTATTCCCCTGCGGCCATCGACATTGCACCGGCCACCAATCCTGCGGTTCCTGCCAACAATACACCCGCCTGCGCCATATTCGCCGAGGCTACGCCGGCAATCAGCGAGGCGGTGGAAACAATCCCGTCATTTGCCCCCAGAACCGAAGCCCGCAGCCAGCCGATCCGTGTGATGTAGTGGTTTTCCTTGTTGTCATGCGTCGGAACGGTCATGGGGCCACCGCCGTGTCCAGAATTTCCCGCGCCCGCACACAATCGCTGTTCATCTGTGCTATCAATGCCTCCAGCGAGTCATATTTTTCCTCGGGCCGTTGATAGGCCACCAGCGCCACGGATACCGGTGCGCCGTAAAGGTTGCCGCTGAAATCGAAAAGATAGGTCTCCAGATTAGGTTTGTTGACTCCGAAAGTCGGCCGGATACCCAGCGAGGCCGCACCACCGAAAACCCCTTTGTGCGGCCCGTCGAGGATGTCGAAAAATACGGCATAGACTCCGAATTTCGGCAGATGCAGCCCGTCCAGCGACAGGTTCGCGGTTGGAAATCCCAGTTCACGTCCGCGCTGGTCGCCCTTTTCCACCACTCCGTCGATCCGGTGCCAGTGACCGAGAATCCGCGCCGCATCCTCGGGCCGCCCGTCGGACAGCGCCTCGCGGATGGCGGTAGAGGAATAATCGCCCTGCGCGTCCGAAACCAGCGGCGCGATGGTCACGCCGAAACCGTATTTCCTGCCGAACTCGGACAATCCTTCGGCATCGCCAGTTCGGCCCTTGCCGAAACGGAAATCCGCGCCGACAACCACATGGCGGATGCCCAGCCCCTTGGCCAGAACGTCACGCGCGAATTCCTCGGCGCTCAGCGAGGACAACGCCTTGTCGAACGGCAATTCGAACAGCACGTCGATACCCAGCTTCTCCAGCCGGTGCGCCCGTGTTTTGGAGCGCATCAACCGGAACGGCGGTGCGTCGGGGGCAAAAAACTCACGCGGGTGCGGCTCGAACGTCACAATTCCCAGTGGCGCGTTATGGTTGACCGCCACCGCCCGCGCCAGCGCGATCACCGACTGGTGCCCCAGATGCACACCGTCGAAATTGCCCATGGCAACAACCGCGCCGCGCGCCTCGTCTGGAATATCCTGATAGGTTTTGAAAATCTGCATGGCATCTCGCGGGCCATGCCCGCATCCCTAGTCGAACTTGCGGCTCGGCGCCAGAACCAGCGCGTCACCTTTCAGAACAACGGTATCGCCCACACGGCAGGCGCATTCAAGCGTAACCCGACGTTTGGCAAAATCAATGGACAGCACCTTTACCGTTGCCTCCACCCGATCGCCGGGGCGCACCGGCGCCATAAAGGTCAGGTTCTGCTTCAGATACACGGTGCCATGCCCGGGCAGTTGCTCGCCAATCACCGCCGAGATCAGCCCCGCCGTCAGCATCCCGTGTGCGATCCGCCCGCCGAAAATCGTTTCCTGCGCGTAGTCGTCATCCAGATGCACCGGATTGTGGTCGGTGGACAGCTCGGCGAACATCTCTATCTCGCGGTCACCGATTGTCTTGGCCAGCGAGCGTTCCATGCCGATTTCCAGATCCTCGATGCAGATCGTGCCGACGGGGAGGTTGTGTTGCGGAGTATCGAGCATTGCGCTTTCCTTGACCATGGGACTCAACATGATTGTGCGTTGCACCATGTCTAGCCGATTCCGA
>JALSHL010000102.1 GCA_026982255.1 Paracoccaceae bacterium
TGCGGATCACCGGAGGAGAGCCGCTGGTGCGCCGCGGGATCATGACCTTTTTCGATGCCATGTCGCGGCATCTGGCAACGGGTGCTTTGAAAGAGCTGACACTGACCACCAATGCCACGCAACTGGCAAAATTCGCCGAACCGCTGCGCGACGCGGGGGTGAAACGGGTGAATGTCTCGCTCGATACGCTGGACGAGGCGAAGTTCAAGGATATCACCCGCTGGGGCCGCTTCAATCAGGTGATGGACGGGATCGACGCCGCCGACAAGGCGGGGCTGAAGATCAAGATCAACGCCGTGGCCCTGAAGGGGCGCAACGACGACGAGGTGCATCACATGGTGGAATGGTGCGGCGAGCGCGGATTCGACCTGACCTTTATCGAGGTCATGCCGATGGGCGATATGGGCGAGGTCGACCGGCTGAACCAGTATTGGTCGCTCGACGACGTGCGCACCGAACTGGCCAGCCGCTGGACGCTGAAGGATATTGCGCTCAACACCGGCGGACCGGCGAATTATGTGGAAATTGCCGAAACCGGCGGGCGGGTCGGGTTTATCACCCCCCTCACCCATAATTTCTGCGAAAGCTGCAACCGTGTCCGCCTGACCTGCACCGGGCAGCTCTATATGTGTCTCGGGCAGGAGGACGAGGCGGATTTACGCAAGGCGCTGCGCGACTCCCCCGCCGACGATGCACTGCTACGCCGCACCATCGAGGCCGCGATTGCCCGCAAACCCAAGGGGCACGACTTCGACTATTCCCGACAGGAGGTCGAAGGTCAGGTCTCGCGCCATATGAGCCACACGGGCGGGTAAATCAGGCGTTTTCGACGCGCTGCACCTGCTTGCCCAGCCCTTCGACCTCCAGTTCCATTTCGTCCCCTGCCCGCAGGAAACGCGGCGGATTCGCGCCCATACCGACGCCCTCGGGCGTGCCGGTGGCGATGATATCGCCGGGCAGCAGGGCCATAAAACGGGACATGTAGGAAATGATTTCGGCCACCGAAAAAATCATGTCACCGGTCGAGGAATCCTGCCGGACCTCGCCATTGAGCGACAGGGTCAGACGCAAGGCCTGCGGGTCGGGGACCTCGTCCGCCGTCACCAGATACGGGCCGACGGGACCGAAACCCGGGGCGGATTTCCCCTTGATCCACTGGCCGCCACGCTCGATCTGGAAGCTGCGCTCGGACACATCGTTGACGGTGCAATAGCCGGCCACATAGTCCAGCGCCTTGTCTTCGGAAACATAGCTGGCCTCGCGGCCGATCACGACACCAAGCTCCACCTCCCAGTCTGTTTTTTCGGAATCGCGCGGGATGATGACCGGATCGTTCGGACCGGACAGGGCCGAGGTGGCCTTGGAAAACAGGATCGGCTCGACCGGTTTGTCCATCCCCGCCTCTTCGGCGTGGCGGGCATAGTTCAGGCCGATGCAATAAAAATTCGGCACATAGGCAAGGCAGGCGCCAATGCGCGGCACGTCCTCGACCACAGGTGCAATCGACAGATCGAGCGAACGCAGATGATCGAGCGCCTCGGCCGAGACCCCGCGACCGGCGAAATCGGGCACCAGCCCGCTGACGTCGCGGATATTGCCGTTTTCATCCAGAACGCCGGGTTTTTCCTGCCCCTTGGGGCCAAATCGCAGAAGTTTCATCCGAGTCTCCTTTTTTGCAAAGGCTGGACCATCGGCGCGCCGGTGGCAATGGCAATTTCGGCCTAAAGGAAAGAAGTGGTGGGGGGGACTGGATTCGAACCAGTGTACGGTTTCCCGGACGGAGTTACAGTCCGTTGCATTTGACCACTCTGCCACCCCCCCGACCCTGCGGCGAACCGCCTGCATCGGTGATGCGAGGCCGTGAATACGCAAGGGCGCGGGGCGCGTCAATATCAAAACTTCGCTTTGGTCAAATGTCTCGCAAAAAACGCCGGATTGTGGATAATCGGGAAAGAGAAAAGGAGAATACCATGAACAAATTGATATTGATTGCCGCGCTGGGGCTGGCCTCGCCGGTTCTGGCACAGAATTTTACCACGGCGGCCGAAGTGAAACCGATTTTGACTGCCACCAAAGGTAACTGGGTAGCGGTGCGGGAATACGAGGGCAAGGACCTGATCTATTTCACACAACTGGAAGCATGGCGCTGCGCGCTCGACGGGGTGAAATTCGGCATCAACGGGGGTGAACCAACGCAGGTCTGGGAACTGGAACAGTGCTACGAGGGCGAGTCCACACCGAACGCCATGAAGCTGGAGGACGGTCTGCCCTATTTCGTGCTGCCGCTAGGGATGGTCAAATCGCTGAGCGTGGAAATCACCTATGACGACGGTACCACGGATACCGCCACGTATGAGCGCAAGGCGATCATGACGCCATAGCTTGCATTGACGCGGGCGCCGTGGCAATGCAAGCGCCAGACCGAAAAGGATTGCATATGGCCCCGCGCAACAAGAAAAAACCTGCATGGATCATCGAAAAGGAACGCGCCCGTGCCGCCGGCGCGGCCGGGACCGTCTGGCTGTTCGGCATCCATGCGGTGCGCGATGCGCTGCAAAACCCGATGCGGGAAAAACTGCGGCTGATGGTGACAAAAAACGCCGCCGACCGGCTGGCGGAGGCGATTGCAGAATCGGGGATGGAAGCCGAGGTCATCGACCCGCGCAAATTCGCGCCGCCCATCGACCCGCAATCGGTGCATCAGGGAGCGGCGCTGGAAGTCAAACCGCTCGACTGGGGCTCGGTTTCGGAAATTTGCGCCCCGCGCGACGAGGCGCCGCTGGTGTTACTACTGGATCGCGTGACCGATCCGCATAACGTCGGCGCGATCCTGCGGTCTGCCGAGGTGTTCGGGGCGCGAGCGGTGATAGCACCGCACCGCCATTCCGCACCGGAAACGGGCGCGCTGGCAAAAACCGCCTCCGGTGCGCTGGAACGCCAGCCGTATTTGCGCATCCGCAACCTCGCCAAGGCGATGGCCTCGCTGAAAGAGATGGGGTATTTCCTGATCGGGCTGGACGGAACCGCCGACATGACAATAGAGAAGGCCGTGGCCGACCTGCCGAATGTTCCGGTCGCGCTGGTTCTGGGCGCCGAGGGGCCGGGATTGCGTGAGTCCACCAAGGAAAACTGCCACCGGCTGGCAAAAATCGAATTCGCAGGGGCTTTCGGCTCGCTGAATGTCTCGAACGCCGGTGCGGTCGGGCTGTATGCGATCAACCGCTGGAAACGGGAGTTTTGACGGTTTGGGCGGGATTTCGCCCAAAATTCACGGGATTCTCACAAACAGATGATCGCATCTGGAAATAAGGACATCCTCCCCCCACCTGTATAACAGAACGGAAAGCGGAACACTTCCGTTCGTTTTCACTGTCCCTCGTTCCATACCTTCGCCCGGCCTTGTGCCGGGCGTTTTTTTTGCAAAACCGGATTGGTCAAAATCGGCCTTCACGGGAGCGGCGAATTCCCCTACTCTCGACACATGAACAGCCAGAACTATACCGACCCGCATCTTCGCGACATCCTGCAACGCAGCAAAACCATTGCCATGGTCGGCGTATCGATGAAGGAAATCCGCCCCTCCTATTTCGTGGCCCGTTACCTGCACCAGAAAGGCTATCGCATTGTGCCGATCAATCCGGGGCAGGCAGGTAACACGTTGTTCGGGCGGGAAATCTATGCCTCGCTCTCCGATATCCCCGAGAGGGTCGGGCCAATTCACATGGTCGATATTTTCCGCCGCTCCGATCAGGTTACCCCGATTGTCGAGGAAGCAATCGCCACTCTTGGCGGGCGCGGGTTGCAGACCGTCTGGATGCAGATCGGCGTGATCAACGAGGAAGCGGCGACACTGGCCGAAGGCGCGGGGCTGG
>JALSHL010000103.1 GCA_026982255.1 Paracoccaceae bacterium
CGGCGGAGAGGCTCGCCGGGCATTTCCATGACACGGGCAACCGGGCGCTGGAGAATATTTCGGTGGCGCTGGATCTGGGGCTGCGGGTGTTCGATGCGGCGGTGGGGGGGCTTGGCGGGTGTCCCTATGCCGAGGGGGCCAGGGGGAATGTTGACACGGTTGCGGTGGCTGCGATGCTGGCCGAACGGGGATACGAGACCGGATTGCGGATGGATCGGCTGCTGGCGGCGGCGAAATTCGCGAAATCGCTGCGGGAGGAGTGAGATGCCTTATACGACCATCAAGATCGACCTGGATGTGCGCGGCGTGGCGACGCTCTATCTGGCCCGGCCGGAAAAACATAATGCGCTTTCGGCGGAGATGATTGCCGAGATGACGATGGCGGCGCGGGAGCTGTCGTTGAATCGCGATATACGGGTTGTGGTTCTGGCGGCACAGGGCAAGAGTTTTTGTGCCGGTGGCGATCTGGGCTGGATGAAGGAGCAGATGTCGGCCGATCGCGCCCAGCGGATTCGGGAGGCGCGGAAGCTGGCGGAAATGCTGCATGCCTGGAACGAAATGGGCAAGCCGGTGATCGGGCGGGTGCATGGAAATGCCTTTGGAGGCGGGGTTGGAATGATTTCGGTTTGCGATATTGCCTTCTGCTCGAAAAATGCAAAATTTGGCCTGACAGAAACCAGGCTAGGTTTGATTCCTGCAACTATTAGCCCCTATGTCGTTGCCAAAATGGGTGAGGGAAAGGCACGGGAAGTGGCAATGTCGGCGCGGATATTCGATGCGGAGCGGGCCTGTGCGCTTAATCTGGTGGCGCAAGTCGTAGATGATCTGGATGTGGCGATCGAGGCGGAAATCGAGGCCTATCTGGCGACAGCACCGGAAGCGGTGGCGGCGACGAAAGCCCTGTTGCGGAGCTTGGGGCCGCGGATTGACGAGGACGTCATTGCGGCAACCATCGAGCGGCTGGCCGATACATGGGAAGGCGCCGAAGCCAGTGAGGGCATCGACGCCTTTTTCAATAAAAGAAAAGCCGACTGGATCCGGTAGCGGCCTATTCCGCCAGTATAGCCGCGATGCGGTCGAGCATGGCGAGGCGCTTTTTGCGCAATTCTTCAAGGTGGAAGTCGCTCATGGGTTCCACATTAGTCTCGCCACGGTGAATTTCGCGGGTGATTTCGTGGTATCCTTCATGCAGTTTTGCGAATTCGCCGTTTTCGAGCTTCAGCGCATGGATTTTTTCGACCTTGTCGGGGAACATATCGGGCAGCTCGTTCGGGGTGTGTGTCATTTTGATACTCCGGTTTGTTATCGGGTAGACACTATTCCGGCGAGGTGTCGGCAGGCTTTGATATGGCTCAATTGACAGGGGGCTTTTGTTATTTTTTCCGCCGTGCGGTCGGGACAAGCACCAGCGCGCCGGCTGCTCCTGCGATGGCGTCGAGGCCGGGGCTGCCGAGGGAGATGTTGAACATGATGCGGAGCATGAAAAACAGGACGACTCCGCCGAGGCAGATGATGATGCTGGGCAGGTAGCCGTTGCGGGTAAATCCCCATTTTTCCGAGGCGAAACCGACAATGCCGCCGATCATCAGCGAGCCGAAAAACGAAAAGAAAATGCCCATGGTCTGTTTCCCCTATTCCAGAACTGTTCCTACAGGAATTTTTGTGCCGAGCAAAAAGGTTTCGGCATCCTGCGGGGATTTTCCGGCCTTTTGCAGGCGGAGCAGGCGGATGGCGCCGCTGCCGCAGGCAATGGTCAGAGTGTCGTCGAGGACGGTTCCGGCGGGGCCGTTGCCCGCTGCGAGTGTGCTGTCGAGGGCCTTGATGCGCTGGCCGTCATGTTCGAACCATGCGCCGGGAAAGGGAGAGATGCCGCGGATCAGGCGATCGATTTCGGGCGCGGGGCGGTTCCAGTCGATGCGGGCCTCGGATTTGTCGATTTTGGCGGCGTAGGTGATGCCGTCATCGGGTTGTGGGGTGGCGGACAGGCTGTCGAGACGCGCGAGGACGTCGACGATCAGCGCGGCGCCCATTCCGGCGAGGCGGTCATGCAGGCTGGCGGCGGTGTCCCCGGGCGTGATGGCGGTTCGGGCACATTCCAGCACGGAGCCGGTGTCGAGGCCTGCTTCCATTTGCATGATGCAGACGCCGGTTTCCGCATCGCCGGCCATGATCGCCCGCTGGATCGGGGCGGCGCCGCGCCAGCGGGGCAGAAGCGAGGCGTGGATGTTGAGGCAGCCGCGGGCAGGGGCGTCGAGGATGGCTTGGGGCAGGATCAGCCCGTAGGCGACGACGACGGCGATATCGGCGTCGAGGGCCTTGAAAGCCTCGCGGTCGGCCTCGGCCTTGAAATTCAGCGGGTGGCGGACTTCCAGCCCCAGTTCTTCGGCGCGCTTCTGCACCGGCGAGGGGCGGGGTTTCTTGCCGCGACCGGCGGGGCGGGGTGGCTGGGTGTAGACGGCGGCGATGTCGTGGCCGGCATCGACCAGCGCCTGCAGGACGTTGACCGAAAAATCGGGCGTGCCCATGAAAACGATGCGCATCAGGCCCTCCGCTTCAGGTTTTTCAGGTGTCTGGCGATCAGCATTTTGCGTTTGACCGGTTTCAGGTGGTCGATGAACAGTTTGCCGTTCAGGTGGTCGATCTGGTGCTGCACCGAGGTGGCCCATAGGTTGACGAAATCCTTTTCGACCGTCGCTCCGTTTTCGTCCATGTAGCGCACGGTGACGGCGCGGGGGCGCTCGATTTCGGCGGAGAGGCCGGGGAGGTTGGGGCTGGCCTCCACATGTGTGCGCAGTTTGGCGGAGGCGTGGAGGATTTCGGGGTTGGCCATGCGCACAGGTTCGCTGTGGCTGGCGGAGCAATCGACGACGGCGAGGCGGGTCATATGGCCGATTTGCGGTGCGGCGAGGCCGACGCCCGGCATCAGATACATGGCGTTCAGCATTTCGTCCCAGATGGCGCGCTCGGTATCGGTGATTTCGGATACGGGCGGACAGACGGTTTTCAGCCGCTTGTCGGGATACATGAGGAAGGCGTCAGGCACGCGCCAGCTCTTTCTTCAGCTTTTTCATCTTGTTGGTGATCATCGAGCGTTTGATCTTGCTGAGGTAGTCGATGAACAGCTTGCCGTTCAGGTGGTCGAGTTCGTGCTGCGTGGCGGTGGCGTAGAGGGCGTCGAATTCCTCCTCCTGCTCCTTGCCGTTCACGTCGAGGAATTTCATGCGCACCTTTTCGGGGCGGGTGATTTCCTCGTAGATGTCGGGGATCGAGAGGCAGCCTTCCTCGTAGACGCTGGTTTCTTCGGAGGTCCAGGTGATCTCGGGGTTGATCAGGACCATCGGATCGGGGGGCGCTTCCTTGTCGGCGCAGTCGATGACGAAGATGCGCTTCATCACGCCGATTTGCGGTCCGGCGAGGCCGACGCCCGGGGCATCATACATGGTTTCCAGCATGTCGTCGGCCAGCTTGCGGATCTTCGCGTCGACTTCGGGCACGGGGTCGCAGACCTTTTTCAGGCGCGGGTCGGGATGGATGAGGATATTGCGTATGGTCATAGGGCGGATGTAAGCGATGGTGCGGCGTTTCGCAAGGGCGGGATCGGGCCTTGGCAAGGGGGATTTGCGGCGATACTGTGCCGGGAAATAACAGGAGAACGCCATGAATTTCGACGAGAAGATCAACCGCATCGGCACCCATTCGGCCAAGTGGGACATGATGGAAAAGGCCTATGGCGTCAGCCCAGAGGGAGGGATCCCCATGTGGGTGGCGGATATGGATTTCCGGCCGCCGCAAGCGGTGAGCGACGCGTTGCAGGGCA
>JALSHL010000104.1 GCA_026982255.1 Paracoccaceae bacterium
GGCAGGCGAGATGCGCAGGTATGACATAAAGCCCGAGATCGAGGCCTTTGACCTCTCGCATATTTTTCAGGCCGCGGCCATGGCGCGGGACGGCCGGATTGTCGGCCCGCTCTATGTCCAGTTCGTCATGGGGGTGAAAAATGCCATGCCGGTCGACAAGCGGGTGTTCGATTTCTATATCGAGACTCTGAACCGTCTGGTGCCCGATGCCGAATGGTGCGCCGCGGGCGTCGGGGCCGGCCAGATTATCGTTAACGAATGGTGTATCGCCGCCGGTGGCCACACGCGGACAGGGATGGAGGACAATCTGCGCCTTGATCGCGATACGCTGGCCCCGTCGAATGCGGCGCTGGTGCGGCGCGCCGTTGAAATCTGCGATAAATACGAGCGCCCCGTCGCCACATGGCAACAGGCGCGCGACATCCTGCATATTCCGTCGAGGGCCTGATCCATGAGCTTTTCCCCGTTCGACAGCGCGATTTTCCGCAAACTCTATGGCGATCCCGAAATTGCCGCCCTGTTTTCCGACAGCGCCGAGGTGCGGGCGCTTCTGCTGGTCGAAGGGATGCTGGCCAAGGTTCAGGGGGAGCTTGGTGTAATACCCGAAGATTCGGCCTTTTTCATCCAGCGGGCTTCGATGGAATTGCAGATCGACCCGGGGGGACTGGCCGAAGGCACGGCACGCGACGGTGTGCCGGTGCCGGCACTGGTCGAAGCCTTCCGCAAGGCGATGGAAGCGCCGGAGCATGCGCAATATGTGCATTGGGGGGCAACCTCGCAGGATATCATGGACACGGCGCTGGTGCTGCGGCTCCGCCAGTTTGTGGCATTGGTGGACAAGCGGCTGGCGGCGCTCGATACGACCCTGACCCGCCTTGCCAGGGAAAACCGTGACGTGGTGATGGCGGCGCGGACGCGCTCGCAGATTGCCACCCCGACCACATTCGGGGCGCTGGTTGCAAGCTGGGTGCTGCCGCTCCGCCGCCATCGCGAAAGGCTCGCGCAACTGCGTGACCGTTTGCTGGTTGTCAGCCTTGCGGGAGCTTCCGGCACAGCCTCGGCGCTTGGAGACAAGGCGGGCGAAACCGGACAGGCGCTGGCCGAGGCCCTGAAGCTGGGGGTTGCCGATGGTCCGTGGCACAGCGCACGCGACGGGTTCGGAGAACTGGCCTCGCTTTTGTCATTGATCGCGGGGTCGCTTGGCAAGACAGGGCAGGATATCGTGCTGCTGTCGCAAAGCGGAATCGACGAGGTGCGCATCGACGGGGGCGGCGGGTCCTCTACCATGCCGCAAAAATCCAATCCGGTGCAGGCGGAAACGCTGGTGACAATGGGCCGGTTTAGCGCGGGTCTTGTCGGGCACATCCATCAGGCGCAGATACATGCGCAACAGCGTGACGGGGGCAGTTGGGCGCTGGAATGGCTGGCGCTGCCGCAACTCTGTATCGCGACGGGGGTAGCCTTGCGGCAGGCGGTTTTGCTGGCAGAATCCATTCGCCCGGATGCGGAGCGCATGCGCGCGAATATCGTCGCCACATCGGGCACGATATTCGCGGAGGCCGCCAGCTTTGCCCTCGCCCGTCACATGCCGCGGCCGGAGGCGCAGGCAATGGTCAAACAGGCGGTGCAAACGGCGGTTCGGGATGGCAAGTCCTTGCGCGATATTCTGGAAACCACGGTTGATACCGATATTGACTGGGACAGCGTATTCGATGTAACGCGCCAGACCGGTCGCGCGGGTGACATCGTCGATGCGCTTTAAGTGGCGAAAAAACGGGCGTTTGCGCCGAATTCACCGTCCACCGCCACCAGCCCGCGGGCATAAAGGTCGACCAGATGCGCCAGAACGTTGCGTGCGGCCGCGCCGTGCAGCATCGGGTCAACGTCACGATACATGATTTCAGTCAACTCACGCACGTCGCGCGGCGCTTCGGCGAGGCAACCGCGTATCTGCTCCTCGCGTCCGAGCCGGTGTGCCAGAAGATAGGCGAGCATCGTTTGTGCCTCCTGCAAGGTCGCGCCGTGACCGCAATAATAGGTATCCTCGGCCCGCGCCTGCAACTTGCGCAGGCTCTGCATGAAGGCGGTCAGGTCACCGTCCGGTGGCGAAATCAGCGTCGAGGCCCAGCCCATGACGTGATCGCCGGAAAACAGACTCCCCTGCCCCTTCCATGCAAAACATAGATGGTTGGACAGGTGCCCCGGTGTGTGGATAGCCTCGAGACCCCAGCCCTTTCCGCTGACATGGTCCCCGTCCGCCAGCAGAATATCGGGCCGGAAACTGTTGTCGATTCCCTCGCCCCCGCCGAGATCACCGGATTGCGCCAGTTCATCCATAAGCGCCGATCGCGCGGCATCGGCGCTGCCGAAACCGTAGACCGGTGCGTCGAACTGCCGGCCAAGACGCGCTGCAAGCGGCGAGTGGTCGACGTGGGAGTGTGTCACGAGAATATGGCTGACCCGTCGTCCGGCAAGCGCGCGCTCCAGCGCCGCCAGATGCGCGGGATCATCGGGGCCTGGGTCGATCACGGCAACTTCGGACTCGCCGAGGATATAGCTGCGGGTGCCCGTGAAAGTCATCGGCCCGGCGTTCGGCGCAGTGACGACCTGTAACCCGTCCGCGAGCGGTTCGGCCTCGCCGACCGGTGGATGGTGATCGGTATTGAACGGCGGCTTCAACGGCTTCTCCCTTGCCAGCGCGGCATTGGCCGCGTAACCCTGTTTAGGCTATGAACTTTACCTGGCTCAAGTCCTATATGCCCCGCAGCCTGTTTGGCCGCTCGCTGATGATCCTGCTGTTTCCGGTGGTGATTTTGCAGTTGGTGATCGGACTGGTTTTCATACAGCGCCATTTTGCGCAGGTGACCGAGCAGATGACCCATTCGGTGGCGCTGGAACTGGACTACGTCGCCGACCTGATCGAAAGCATAGACAACCGGAACGAGGCCCGCCTGACCCTGTTCACCTTTGCCCGTCCTTTCGACATGCGCCTTGATCTGCGGCAGGACGAGAGCGTTTCGCCCTATGTGAAGCGCTATTTCTATGATGTGTCGGGGGCGTCGATTATCGACACGCTGCTGCGCAGGCTGGACCGCCCGCTATCCATCGACCTGACCAGCAACCCCGGTCGGGTCATGTTACGGATGCAGACCACGAAAGGGGTGATAACCGCGGATATTCCGCGCGCCCGCGTCAGCGCCACAAATCCGCACCAGTTGCTGGTCCTGATGGTGTCGGTTTCGATCCTTCTGACAGTCATCGCCATTCTGTTTCTGCGCAACCAGATCCGCCCGATACGGGACCTTGTGCGCGTGTCCGAGGCCTTCGGCAAGGGGCAGAGCCTCGACTACCGACCGCGTGGCGCGAACGAGGTGCGCAGTGCCGGATATTCCTTTCTGGCCATGCGCGCACGGATAGAGCGGCAGATAGAGCAACGCACCAATATGTTGTCGGGCGTCAGCCACGATCTGCGCACACCGCTTACCCGTATCAAGCTGTCGCTGGCGATGCAGGAAGACAGCGAATACGTTCGCCAGATTGCCGAGGATGTGGAGGAAATGGAAACCATGCTCGACGCATTCCTTGCCTTTGCCCGCGGCGCGGCGCTGGAGGAAACGCGCAGGGTCGATGCGAGGGCGTTCTTTGCAAAAATCATCGAGGATTGCCGGCGGAGCGGAAACAAGCCCTCATATCTGTTCGAACAGAGCGGAGATTCCGCCGATGTCGTTCTGCGGGCGGATTCGGTTGCCCGCGCCGTGAACAACCTGCTGACCAATGCCTTCCGCCATGCGCGCACGGTCAGTCTGCGCGTGCAT
>JALSHL010000105.1 GCA_026982255.1 Paracoccaceae bacterium
CAGCGCATTTGTTGCCTCAAGCGGGCGGAGTCAAGCTCATAGCGTCCCGATGCGCGCCAGCAGCAGGTCAAAAAACGCGTCCGCGTCCAGATCACGCACGAAGAACACGTTTTTCGGCCGGTCGGTAACGCCCCACCAGTCGGCCACGGTCATGCCCATGGTCAATTCGCTGGCGGTCTCCACCTCGACATTGATCTGCCGGCCCCGATAGATTTCCGGCTGTAGCAGCCACGCAATCACATTGGGATCATGCAGCGGTCCGCCATCGGTGCCGTATTTCGCCTCGTCGAAGCGTTCATAGAAATCGAGCAGCTCCGCCGTCGCCCTGCCCGCCCTATTGCCCAGCGCCCGGAACGCCTCCAGCCGTTTGCGGGTGGTCAGAGCCTTGTGGGTGACATCGAGCGGAAACATCGTCACCGGCACGCCGGAATCGAACACCCGACTGGCGGCGTGCGGATCGACATAGATATTGAACTCCGCCGCCGGCGTGACATTGCCACCCTCGAAACAGCCACCGCCCATCAGCACGATCTCGCGGATGCGCGGCACGATCCCGGGCGCGCGCGCCATCGCCAGCGCCAGATTGGTCAGGGGACCGAGGGCGCAGAGGGTGATTTCCTCGGTTTCATGCGAAAGCAGGCTCTCGATGATGAAATCGACCGCGTGCATATCGCGCAAGGGCATCTGCGGCTCCGGCAGGTCCGGCCCGTCCAGTCCGGTCTTGCCATGCACATATTCCGCCGTCACCAGCGGCCGCAACAAGGGACGCGAGGCCCCGGCATAAACCGCCACATCCGGCCGCCCCGCCAACTCGCAAATCTTGCGGGCGTTTTTCTGCGTCAGCTCCAGCGGCACATTTCCGGCCACGGCAGTGATGCCGAGCACGTCGATTTCCGGCGAAGCCAGCGCCAGCAGGATCGCCACGGCATCATCCTGCCCCGGATCGGTATCTATGATGATTTTACGCGGCTTTTTCATCGGGTTCTCCTGAAACGTCCAAAACCACTAAACTAGTTTAGTGGAAGCGAAACCACAAAAAAACGGCGTGCCCGCAAGCACGCCGCGTCGTTCGGTTCCACCTTCTATTCCCGCACCAGCCTTTCATAACTCTCGGCGATATCGCGGGCCAGTTCGCCCACCTCGAACGTGTAGTCCCCGATCTGCCCCACCGGAGTCACCTCCGCCGCCGTGCCGGTCAGCCAGCATTGCTCGAAATCCGCCAGTTCCTCAGGCATGATGTGGCGCTCGACAACCTCGACGCCTTTATCCTTCAGCATTCCGATCACTGTCTGGCGGGTGATCCCGTTCAGGAAGGCATCGGGGATCGGCGTATGCACAACCCCGTCCTTGACGAAGAAAATATTTGCCCCCGTCGCCTCGGCCACATAGCCGCGATAGTCATACATCATTGCGTCGGAGCACCCCTTGGCCTCGGCCGCGTGTTTGGACATGGTGCAGATCATATACAGCCCCGCCGCCTTGGCGAAACAGGGGATCGTGGCCGGATCGGGGCGGCGCCATTTGGAAATATCCAGCTTCGCGCCCTGATATTTGGCGTCGCCGTAATAGGCCCCCCACTCCCAGACCGCGACCGCCATATGCACCTTGTTGGCCGCTGCCGCGACTCCCATATCAGTGCCCGCCCCGCGCCACGCCAGCACGCGGACATAGGCGTCGGTCAGCCCGTTCGCCTTCAGCGCCGCTTCCTTGGCCGCCTCGATCTCGTCGACGGAATAGGGGATCGGCATGTCCATATATTCGCCGGATTTCAGCAGGCGCTCGGAATGTTCGCGGCTTTTGAAAATCTTGCCGTTGTAACAGCGCTCGCCCTCGAAAACGGACGAGGCGTAATGCAGCGCATGGGTCAGGATATGGACCTTGGCATCGCGCCATTCCACCATCTCGCCATCCATCCAGATGTATCCGTCGCGATCATCATAGGGTGCGGTTGCCATGGTCTTTCCTCTCGATTTTTGCAAATATTGCGCGCCACCGCATATATTCGACAGTTTATTTCACTATTTCCCCATTTTGCTAGCAAATGATTCTTGGAAAGTCAACAAGACTGACATAAACTGTGATGACGCTGAAACATGCAGGGGAAAGACGATGCACAGCAAACGGTTATCGCGTCCGATGGGGCGCTCGGAACAACTGCTTTTTCTGACGGACGAGCAGCTCCGGCAGGGAATCGAGCTGATGTTTTTCGCCTATCGCGGCTTCACCGCCGATCCCGACCGAATTCTGGAAAACTACGCCTACGGGCGGGCCCACCACCGCGCCATCCACTTCATCAACCGCACGCCGGGGCTGACGGTGAACGACCTGCTCGACATCCTCGGCGTCACCAAGCAGTCGCTCAACCGCGTGCTGCGCCAGCTGGTCACCGACGGGCTGGTCGAAAGCCGCGTCGGCACGCAGGACCGCCGCCAGCGCAACCTCTATCTGACCGACGAGGGCATCGCGCTGGAACGCGAGCTGTCCGCCGCCCAGCGCGCCCGCATGCGCAAGGCCTATTCCAACGCGGGGCCAGAGGCCGTCCACGGCTTCCGCACCGTACTGGAACAGATGATCGACCCCGCCATGCGCGAGAAGCTCCTGAACGAGGGCGGTGGCTCCTGATGTCCACCTTCGACGACACCGCCGCGCATCTGCTGATCGTTGACGACGACGAGCGAATCCGCGGCCTGTTGAAAAAATTCCTCGCCCGCAACGGGTATCTGGTTACCGGCGCCCGCGATGCTGCCCATGCGCGACGCCTGCTGGGCGGGCTGGAATTCGACATGCTGATCATCGACGTCATGATGCCGGGCGAGGACGGCTTTGCCCTGACCCGCGACCTGCGCCGCACCCTCGCCACCCCGATCATGCTGCTGACCGCCCGCGGCGAGGCCGAGGACCGCATCAAGGGGCTGGAAATGGGCGCCGACGACTACCTGCCCAAACCTTTCGAGCCGCAAGAACTGCTGCTGCGCGTCAACGCCATCCTGCGCCGCGTCCCGAAAGCCGAGGCCAGGGTAGAGCCGCCGCGGACCCTGCACCTTGCCGACCTGCGCTACGATGTGGCCCGCAACGAGATGTGGCGCGGCGACGAGCGTGTACGCCTGACCGCGACCGAGGCCGCCCTGCTCCGCATCTTCGCTGCCCGCCCGCACGAGGCCATCAGCCGCGCACAACTGGTCGAGGAACTGGGCCGTGACGGCGGCGGCGCACAGGAACGCGCCATCGACGTGCAGATCACCCGCCTGCGCCGCAAACTGGAAACCGACCCCAAGCGCCCGCGCTACTTGCAGACCGTGCGCGGCGCGGGCTATATGCTGGCACCGGACTGAAAGGACATTCCATGGAAACCAGAGACAGCAACGGCACAATTATCGAGGATGGCGACACTGTCATGGTCATCAAGGACCTGAAGGTCAAAGGCATGTCGAAAACTCTGAAACGCGGCTCGCAGATCAAAAACGTGCGCCTGACAGGCAACCCCGAGCAGATCGAATGCCGCATCGGCAAGGCAACCATTGTCCTGAAAACGGCGTTTATGAAAAAGGTCTGAACGTGCAGATGACTCCGGCCGCGCGCCAGAAATACGCGGAATTGGCAAAAGCCGCCAACCTGTTCAAATCGGGACAGCTCGCGGCGGCAGCAGCCTATTCCCGACAGTTGCTGAAGCGCTACCCGCGCGAGGCTTTGCTGTTCAACATCCTCGGCGGGGTGGCGGCAGAAAACGAAGACTGGCGCACGGCCGAAAAATATTTCGCCAAAGGCGTTCGTGTGGACCCGCGCAACTT
>JALSHL010000106.1 GCA_026982255.1 Paracoccaceae bacterium
GGGATCAATCGAGTTGGGCGGTGTGGCCGTCACCGTGTTCAGCCCCAGCCCCGAGAACGCCAGTTCCGTCATATGCGTTTTGCCCAGACAGACCAGACCGGCCCGCGTGGCGTTTTCCAGCACCTCGGCATCGCGATCGGGCACGCGGCCTTTCAGCAGGGCGCTGCCGGCCTCGGTCACGATACCGGCGGTGTCATACAGATCCTTCCAGCTGATCGGCACACCGTCCAGCAGTCCGCGCCGTGTTCCGGCCTTCGCCCGTGCCGAGGCCGCCCTTGCCTCCGCCCGCGCCCGTTCCGGCGTTACGCGGGCATAAATCCGGTCGCGGTAGGGATGGGCCTCGATGGCGGCCAGATAGGCGTCGGCCAGTTCCACGGGATCGATCTGCCCCGCGCCGATGGCACGGCCCAGATCACAGGCGCTTTTGGTTAACCACTCTTTCATCATTCCCTCCGCGTTTTGCCGCAACGCTAATCGCTTGTGGACATTCCCGCAATCGGGGGCGTAAGAAAAACCCATGAAAACCGATACCGAAGTCCTGATCGTCGGCGGCGGCCTGAACGGCCCCGCCCTTGCGCTCGCGCTGGCCAGCGGCGGCATTGCCAGCGTGATTGTCGATGCCATGCCGAAAACCGTGCACGCGGACCCCGCGTTCGACGGGCGCTCCTATGCTCTGTCACTGACCTCGGTCAATATGCTACGGGCGCTGGGTCTGTGGAACGGGCTGGCAGGGAACAGCCAGCCGATGCTGGATATCATGGTATCGGACGGGCGCGCGGGCGAGGGTGCCTCGCCGTTTTTCCTGCATTTCGACCATCGCGAGGTCGGCGAGGGGCCGATGGGCCATATGGTCGAGGACCGATACCTGCGCCGCACCCTGCTGGAGGCCGTCGATGCCGAACCGCTGATCACCCATATCGCGGGGCGGAGCGTTGTTTCGCAAACCACAGGGGCAGGTCATGCGACCGTGACGCTGGATAACGGACAGGACATCACCGCCCGCCTGATCGTCGGCTGCGACGGACGGCGCAGCGGCACGGCCGCGCGCGCCGGAATCCCGCGCCTGCGCAAGGACTACCGCCAGACCGGACAGGTCTGCGCCATCAGCCACGAAAAACCGCACAACGGGGTGGCGCACCAGTTCTTCATGCCCGCCGGACCGCTGGCGATCCTGCCACTGCCAGGCAACCGCTCCTCGATCGTCTGGACCGAGGCAACCGACCGCGCCGAAGCGATTTCCGCCATGGACGATGCCGCCTATCTGGCCGAACTGCGCCCCCGTTTCGGCGATTTCCTCGGGGAAATAGCGCTGGCGGGCAAACGTTTCGCCTATCCGCTGGACCTGACACTGGCGCAAGCCTTCACCGCCGAACGGGTGGCGCTGGCGGGGGATGCGGCACACGGGGTGCATCCGCTGGCGGGTCAGGGGCTGAACCTCGGCCTGCGCGATGTGGCGGCGCTGGCGGAAACGCTGGTATTGGCGGCAAGACGGGGCGAGGATATCGGCTCGGCCGTCACGCTCGATGCCTATGCCCGCTGGCGGCGGACGGATACGGCTACGCTGGTCGGCTCCACCGATACGATCAACCGGATTTTCTCCAACGACAACCCGTTGCTGCGGCTGGGCCGCGATCTGGCGCTGGGTGCTATCAACACCATGCCCCGCTTGCGGCAATCCCTGATCCGCGAGGCGGCGGGGCTGACGGGTGACTTGCCACGGCTGATGCAGGGAAAACCTGTCTGATATTTGCGAAATATGTTAAAGTCCCGAATAAAAGAGGGAGAAACCATTATGGAAATCGTGAAATTCTTTCATTTTCTCGGCCTGATGCTCGGCGCGGGTGCCGGATTCGGCACGCTCGGCGTGGCTATCGCACAAAAGAAGCTCGGCGGCGGGCCACCGCCCGATGCGATTAAAAAGATCAAACCGGTCCTCGGTATGTTCGGCCTGTCTGGTATCGTGCTGCTGTGGCTGACCGGCGTTATCATGGTCGGTGGTATTGATCCGGCACAACTCGGCGCTCTGTTCACAACCAAGCTCGTCGTGGCGGGTGCGATGCTGCTGATCAGCCTGTGGCTGATGTATCAGGGCATGAAAGCCGCCAAAAGCGGCACACCGCCGCCGTCCTACATGGACAAACTCGGACGCACCTCGGCGGTTCTGTCGATTGTGGCCGTGGCGCTGGCGGTGGCTGTTTTCGGCTGAATTATCGGGCTTGAAGGCCCCTCGGGAATATGCTCACCTTGCGTCAGGAAACCGGCGCAAGCGCCACCGAGCAAAGGATCCCCGACATGCCGAATACCGACCTGAAATCCCGCCTCAAAGACCCCTCGCTGCTCTGCACGCAAGCCTATGTCAACGGTGAATGGGTGGATGCCGACAGCGGCAAGACCTTCGACGTCATCAACCCGGCGCGCGGCGATGTGATCTGCAGCGTGCCGGACATGACAGCGGCCGAAACCGCCCGCGCCATCGACGCCGCCTATGCCAGCCAGAAGGCATGGGCCGCGCGCACCGGCAAGGACCGCGCCGCCATCCTGCGCAAGTGGTTCGACCTGATGGTGGAAAACGCCGACGACCTCGGCATGATCCTGACGGCCGAGATGGGCAAACCCTTCCCCGAGGCCCGCGGCGAGATCCTTTACGGTGCGTCCTTCATCGAGTGGTTCTCCGAAGAGGCCAAGCGCATCTACGGCGAGACTATCCCCGGCCATCAGGAAGACAAGCGCATTCTCGTGCTGAAACAGCCGGTGGGGGTTGTGGCCTCGATCACGCCGTGGAATTTCCCCAACGCCATGATCGCCCGCAAGGTCGGGCCGGCGCTGGCGGTGGGCTGCACGTTTATCTCCAAACCGGCCGAGGACACGCCGCTGTCGGCGCTGGCCATGGCGGTGCTGGCGGAACGCGCCGGTGTGCCTGCGGGGGTTTTCTCGGTTGTGACCTCGACCAACAGCCCCGAGATCGGCAAGGCGTTCACCTCCAATCCCAAGGTGCGCAAGCTGACCTTTACCGGCTCTACCGAGGTCGGGCGGATCCTGCTGCGTCAGGGGGCCGACCAGGTGATGAAAATGTCGATGGAGCTGGGTGGCAACGCGCCGTTCATCGTATTCGACGACGCCGATCTGGATGCGGCGGTAGAAGGGGCGATGATCTCCAAATACCGCAACAACGGCCAGACCTGCGTTTGTGCCAACCGGATTTATGTGCAGGAAGGGGTTTACGACGCCTTTGCCAAAAAACTGGCGGCAGCGGTCGAAAATATCAACGTCGGCGACGGTTTTGACGAGGGCGTCACCACCGGCCCGCTGATTAACGAAGCGGCTGTGGACAAGGTGCAGGAACACATCAAGGATGCCACCGCCAAGGGCGCCAAGGTTGTGACCGGCGGCCACCGCCACGCGCTGGGCGGCACGTTCTTCGAACCCACCATCCTGACCGGCGTGACCCGCGACATGCAGGTAACGAACGACGAGACCTTCGGCCCCGTCGCGCCGCTGTTTTCCTTCAAGGACGAAGCCGACGTGATCGAGCAGGCCAACGACACGATCTTCGGTCTGGCTTCCTATTTCTACGCCAACGACCTGAGCCGCGTCTGGCGCGTGGCCGAGGCGCTGGAATACGGCATGGTCGGCGTCAACACCGGCCTGATCTCGACCGAGGTAGCCCCCTTCGGCGGCGTCAAACAGTCCGGCCTTGGCCGCGAGGGATCGCACCACGGGGTCGAGGACTACCTCGAAATGAAATATGTGTGCATGAGCGTATAGGG
>JALSHL010000107.1 GCA_026982255.1 Paracoccaceae bacterium
GTGGCGATGCCACGGTGCAGATAGTTGACATCCTTGTCTTCCTTGGTCTCGACTTTCTTGCCCGAGATCACCAGCTGCCCCTCGCGGGTTTCGATGTTCAGCTCGTCATCCGAGAAACCGGCAACGGCGATGGTGATCCGGTAGGAATCCTCGTCGATTTTTTCGATGTTGTAGGGGGGGTAGCCGCTCTGGTTGGTGTCGGAACTGAGCACGTTGTCCAGGATGTTGGCGAAACGGTCGAATCCGACGGTGGAACGATAGAGCGGGGTCAAATCATAAGTACGCATTGTATATCCTCCTTTGAGCGATACGTCAGTCTGGCCTTCCACAATGGACAGGCCGTCGTTTTTCCGGACCCTTTCGGCGTCCGGTGACATATATCTAGGCGGGTATTTTCGTGTTTCAAGAGGGTTTTTGATCGTCCTCTATGGCGGAAACAGCGTCGTCGGCGTCGTGTTCCAGCGATATCTGCTTGGCGGTTTTCGCGCCGAGTTTTTTCAGGGTTTCGACCTGCGAAACCAGATTGCCACGACCCTGCGCCAGCTTGCCCATCGCATCGTCGTGACTGCGCCGCGCGCGGTCCAGCTGGTCCCCGACTTTCAGCATATCGTCGAGAAACCCGTGGAATTTGTCATAGAGCCGCCCCGCCCGCTTGGCGATTTCCATCGCATTGCGGTTGCGGCGCTCGACGGACCAGAGGTTCTCGACCGTTTTCAGGGCGACCATCAGGTTGGTGGGCGAGGCGATGACCACGTCGCGCTCGGTGGCATAAAGCGCCAGATCGTCGGCGGCGCGCATGGCCTCGGAAAAGGCGCTTTCTACGGGAACGAACATCAGGACGTAGTCGACAGACCCGTCATCGAGTTCATGGTATTTCTTGGCCGAAAGCGTGTCGATATGGGTCTTGACCGAGGCAATATGCGCCTTGAGCGCCAGCGCTCGGGCCTCGGGCGTTTCGGCGTTGACGGCGCGCTCGTAAGCCACCAGCGAGACCTTGGAATCGATCACCAGCTTGCGCCCGCCCGGCAGGTTGACGACCACATCGGGGCGCAGGGCGTTGCCGTCCTCGCCGCGCATATGCGCCTGCGTTTCGTATTCCTCGCCCTCGCGCAAGCCGCTGCGGTCGAGGATGGAGGCAAGGATCATCTCGCCCCACGCACCCTGTTTCTGGCTGTCGGCTTTCAGGGCACGGGTCAGATTTTCGGCCTCTCTGGAGACTTGCAGGCTCTGGCGGGTCAGGTTCTCGATCTCGGCCTTCAGGGTCACGCGGTCGCGGTCGGCGGCCTTGTGAACCTCGCGCAATTCGCGTTCGAATTTGTCGATGTTCTGGCGCAGCGGTTGCAGGACGTTTTGCAACTGTTCCTGATTTGCGGATTTGAAATCCTCGGAGTGGGTTTTGAGCACTTCGGACGCTAGCGTCTTAAACTCGCCGCGCAAGGTTTCCGAGGTGGCGTTAAGCAGCGCGACCTTTTCGGCGTTGGCTTTCTGTTGCTGGCGCAGGGCCTCGGACAAGCGGGCGATTTCTGCCGATTGTTGCGCGAGAGTCTGGCGGGCATCGGCCAACTCGCGGCTTTGCTGTTCGTATTGCGGGGCCAGCGCCTGCTGCGCCGCCAGCTCGATCCGCAAGTCGGATTGTTGCTGTGCCAGTTCGGTCAGGGCATCGGTTTCTGTGCGCAAACGCTGTTCAAGCGTATCGACCCGCGCCTGCGCCGCCGCCAGCCGCCCAGCCCTGCGCCAAAGCAGCAGGCCGAGCGACAGCAACGCCAGCGCGACGATGGCGGCCAGACCATAAGGGATCCAGTCGGGGTTGTTGCGGATATTTTCGAGTAGCTGCGCGATCATGGCCTATTCCCGGGTTTTGCCTGATCCTAGCGCATCGAACAAATGCTGAACAGAGGTTTTCACATGTTTGAAACGGTCTCCACCCAGATGGGTGCCGCCATACCAGCGGGTGACTATGATGATAGCATCCTCCAGCCCCTCGCGCTGCATCATTTGCAGGATGATCATGCCGGCGCCGCCCTCGCCGTCGTCGTTCTTGATTTCCGTGCCGTCGGCAAGGCGCGCAGCCCATGTGTTATGGGTAGCCTTCGCAAATTTTTTCGCCCGCTTCAGACGCTTGAGAAAGGCTTTGATATCGGCCTCGCTGCTGACCCGCCCGCCGGTAACCGCGTATTTCGAACCGCGGTCGGAGACAACGCCGGTCAGTTGCAGAAAGTCGGGGAGAACGGGCATCTTCGGGCCGTGGTTTCGAGGGCGGGGATTCTACTAAACCGGTTTTATAGTTCTGTCAGGGGCAGAATGCAAAACGGTGCGATCGTGAATTTTTCGTGTTTCCAAAAGGTTGGACAGCTTCGGAGATCCACTAAACCGGTTTAGTGGATTCACAGGCACTATTTGTTAACCCTTCCCCTGCCCTTTACCCCAACTTCGCCGGTTTCGGCCCGCCAGTGGCCCAGTCGAGCAACTCCACCGTATGCACCACAGGCACGCCGGTGCCTGACCCGATCTGCATCATGCAGCCGATGTTGCCGGCGGAAATGATCTCGGGCTCCAACTCCTCCAGCGTGTCCACCTTGCGGCGCTTCAGCTCGGCAGAGATTTCCGGCTGCATCAGGTTGTATGTGCCGGCCGAGCCGCAACACAGGTGCGGGTCCGCCGGTTCCAGCACCGTAAACCCTGCCTGTGCCAGCAGTTTCTTCGGCGCCAGCTTGATCTGCTGCCCGTGTTGCAGCGAGCATGCAGCGTGGTAGGCAACACGCAGATTGCGTTTTTCCACCGGCCTGACCCCGATTTCCAGCATGATTTCCGAGATATCCCTGGCCAGCCCCGCAACCGTCGCCGCGTCTTTGGCCAGCGGGTCGTTACGGAACATATGGCCGTAGTCCTTGACCGTGGTGCCGCAGCCCGAGGTATTGATAACAATGGCGTCCAGCCCCTCGCCGTTCAGCTCGGCCATCCACGCATGGATGTTTTTCGCGGCCGAGGCGTGGCTTTCATCCACCTTGCCCATATGGTGCGTGACCGCACCGCAACAGCCGATGCCTTTGGCGATCACCACCTCCACCCCGTGGCGGGTAAGCAGGCGGATGGTGGCTTCGTTGATGTCCGTATCAAGCGCACGTTGCGCGCAGCCGGTCAGCAGGGCGACACGTTTGATGCGTTTACCCTCGGCAGGGAAAACCTGCGGATCGTCCATGCGGCTGGGCGACGGCAGGGATTTCGGGGCGAAATCGACCATGGCTTTCAGCTTGCCGGGCAGGGCGAAACGGAAAGGTTTGGCGATCCATGCGCCGAGGATGGAAAAGCGGAACAGGGTCGGGTTCGGCAGGATTTTCGACAGGGTCCAGCGCAGCATCCGGTCGAACAGCGGGCGTTTGTAATTCTCCTCGATATACTCGCGGGCGTAATCGACAAGGTGCATGTAATGCACACCGGACGGACAGGTGGACATGCAGGCAAGGCAGGACAGACAGCGATCCACATGCTGCACGGTTTTGGCATCCGGCGTGCGCGCGTTTTCCAGCATGTCCTTGATCAGATAGATGCGGCCGCGCGGGGAATCCAGCTCGTCGCCCAGTATCTGGTAGGTCGGGCAGGTCGCGGTGCAGAAACCGCAATGCACGCAGGTGCGCAGGATCTCGTTGGCGCGTTCAATGCCGGGATCGGCGAGTTGCTCGGGGGTAAACGTCGTTTGCATGTCAGCCCATCAACCCTTTGTTAAGAATGCCGCGCGGGTCGAATTT
>JALSHL010000108.1 GCA_026982255.1 Paracoccaceae bacterium
ATCACCGGAATGATCAGCCCGATTCCGATAGAATTCAGCATCAGCGTGATGATGATAAAGACAAATGGCAAACGCGCTTTCATGGAAGGCTCCGCTGGGTCGGGGATGGCCACCGTCGGCAGGCCGTGAGCGTTCCTACAAAATCGGGCGGGGGTTCACAAGGCGAACGCGGGGGATTTACCGTCGCACCTCACTTGTCCGTTACCGCTGGCGTTCCCGCCAACGCGGGTTGATCCACGGTGTGACCTCCTCGGGCGGCAGGGTGCGGCCCAGAATGTGATCGCTCGCCTTTTCGCCCACCATGATCGAGGGTGCGTTCAGGTTGCCGTTCGGGATGCGCGGAAAGATCGAGCTGTCGGCCAGACGCAGGCCCTGCACCCCGATCACGCGACACTGCGGATCAACCACCGCCAACGGGTCGTCCGCCGCGCCCATGCGCGCGGTGCCGCAGGGGTGGAAGGCGCTCTCGGCGTGGTCGCGGATAAACCCGTCCAGTTCCTCGTCAGACTGCACCGCCGCGCCCGGCTGGATTTCATGACCGGCATAGGGCGCAAACGCTGCTTGCCCGAAAATCTCGCGAGTGAAACGGATGCAGGCGCGGAAATCGCGCCAGTCGTCGGGGTGGCTCATATAGTTGAACAGGATCTTCGGCGCCGCTTTCGGGTCCGCCGAGGCCAGCGTCACCGCGCCGCGTGATTTCGAGCGCATCGGCCCGACATGTGCCTGGAATCCGTGCCCCTCTGCCGCCGCCTTGCCGTCATAGCGCACGGCAATCGGCAGGAAATGATACTGGATATCGGGATATTCTACCCCCGCAGCCGAGCGGACAAACGCCGCTGATTCAAACTGGTTCGACGCCCCCAGACCGGTTTTCGTGAACAGCCACTGCGCCCCGATCATCGCCTTGGACAACAGGTTCCAGTGTTTATACAAGGTAACCGGTTGCAGGCTCGCCTGCTGGATATACAGTTCCAGATGGTCCTGTAAATTCTGCCCGACTCCGGCACGGTCCGCCAGCACCGAAATCCCGTGTGCGCGCAACTGTTCCGCCGGACCGATGCCCGACAGTAACAACAGTTTCGGCGAATTGATCGACCCCGCCGCCAATATCACTTCGCGCCGCGCCCGCAGGATTGCGACCTTGCCGCCGCGCTCGACCTCGACGCCGGTCGCGCGTCCGTCCTCGATCACCACACGCCGCGCGAAGGCCCGTGTCAGCGTTACGTTCGGCCGTTTCAGGGCCGGACGCAGATAGGCATTCGCCGCCGACCACCGCCGCCCGCGCCAGACGGTTTGCTCCATCGGGCCGAAGCCCTCTTGCTGCGCACCGTTGTAGTCATCGGTAACGGGATAGCCGGCCTGCCGCCCCGCCTCGATGAAAGCTGCGAACAGAGGGTTTTTGCGTGGTCCGCGTGTTACATGCAACGGGCCACGATCCCCGCGCCACGCCGGATCGCCACCATGCCCGCCATCGTGCCAATGCTCCATGCGTTTGAAATAGGGCAGGACGTCGGCATAGCTCCAACCCGTCGCGCCCGTTTCCGCCCAGTGGTCATAGTCGCGCGCGTGCCCGCGCACATACACCATCCCGTTGATTGAAGAGGACCCCCCGACCACCTTGCCCCGTGGTGTTGCCAGCCGTCGCCCGCCCAGATGCGGCTCCGGTTCCGTCCGGTAGCCCCAGTCATAGGTCTTCATGTTCATGGGATAGGAGAGCGCGGCAGGCATCTGGATAAACGGCCCTGCATCTGTGCCGCCATGTTCAACCACCAGCACGGAATTCCCGCCGTCCGCGGACAGCCGGTAGGCCAGCGCACAGCCGGCGGAACCGGCCCCGACGATGATGAAATCGGCTGTCTCTGTCATTTCATATCCCGTTGCTTGTCAGCAGAGCAGGCCCGTTTCCCGCTCATTGGTCAACAAGGGAAACGACAGGACAGGCGTAATTTGCGAAGCGGGCTTCAGTTCCACTAAACCGGTTTAGTGGAACTGAAGAGCAAATCAGAGCATCTCCACGGCCAGCGCGATACCCTGACCGCCGCCGATGCACATGGTGATCAACCCTTTCGAGCCACCGATGCGTTCCAGTTCGTATATCGTCTTGATGGTGACAATCGCTCCGGTTGCGCCCACCGGATGCCCCAGTGCAATCGCGCCTCCGTTCGGGTTGACTCTCGCAGGGTCCAGTTCCAGCGCCTTGTTCACCGCCAATGCCTGCGCGGCAAAGGCCTCGTTGCTTTCGATCACGTCGAAATCGCCAACCGACAGGCCGGTTTTTGCCAGCAGTTTTTCCACGGCCGGAATCGGACCGATGCCCATAACTTCGGGTCGCACACCGGCATGGGCATAACCCAGTATCCGCGCTTTGGGTTTCAGCCCCGTTTTTGCTGCGGCTTCCGTCGTTGCCAGCACCATGGCCGCCGCCCCGTCATTGATGCCCGAGGCATTGCCCGCCGTTACCGTCCCGTCCTTCTTGAAGGCAGGGCGCAAGCCGGCCAGCGCCTCGGCGCTCGTGGCCTTGGGGTGTTCGTCTGTGTCAAACATTACCGTCTTGCGTCGTTGCTTGACCTCGACCGGCACGATTTGCGACTTGAAATATCCCGCTGCAATCGCCGCCGCCGCGCGTTCCTGACTGCTCAGAGCGAAGTCATCCTGATCCTCGCGCGAGATGTCGTTTTCATCCGCCACATTTTCCGCGGTCACTCCCATATGCCCCGACCCGAACGGGCAATTCAGCGTTGCCAGCAGCATATCCGTGGCGGTGAAATCCCCCATCTTCTGCCCCCAGCGCGCCTGCGGAATGATATAGGGCGCGCGGCTCATCACCTCGGCCCCGCCCGCAACGGCAAAATCCGCATCGCCCAGCATCAGCGCCTGCGCCGCCGAAACAATCGCCTGCGCGCCGGAACCGCACAGCCGGTTGACGTTCATCGCCGGCACACTGTCGGGAATACCGGCGTTGATTGCCGCCACGCGGCTCAGATACATATCGCGCGGCTCGGTGTTGATGACGTTGCCGAACACCACATGCCCGATCCGCGCCGGATCAACGCCGGAGCGTTCCAGCGCCGCCCGTGTCACATGTGCCGCCAGATCGACCGGCGCCACACCGGCCAGCGCGCCGCCGAACGTGCCGATTGCCGTGCGCGCACCGTCGAGAATTACAATATCCTGGGTCATAGGGGACTCCGTCATTTGCGTTTCGCCCGACTGTGCCAGCCGCACCGGGCCCGCGCAACCTTGACGCCGCGTTCAGGCCACCCTGTCGGGATGCGCCGCCGCAATGGCCCCGATGGTCTCAAGCCGCGCCATGACCGAGTTGATCCGCGGCATGTCCGACATATCCACCTGCCAGCGCCGCGCGTTATATACCTGCGGCACCAGACAGATATCAGCCATGCTTACGCTGTCCCCGTGGCAGAAATCCCCCGTGTTCGCGTGATCCAGCATCGCCTCGAACGCGGCCAGACCCTTGGGAATAAACGCCTGCATCCAGCCCTGCATCGAAATATTGCCGCCGGAGTTTTCGCTGGCAAACTTCGCCACCGACAGGTTGCACACCGGATGGATCTCCATCGCAATCGCATAGGACAAGGCCCGCACCCGTGCCCGCCCCAAAGCATCGCCGGGCAGAAAACCGGCCCCGCGCACCTCGTCCAGATATTCGATGATCGCCAGCGATTGCGTCAGCACCCGCCCGTCGATTTCCAGCGTCGGCACCAGCCCCTGCGGGTTGCGTGC
>JALSHL010000109.1 GCA_026982255.1 Paracoccaceae bacterium
CCGTTGTCCGTCAGGGCCTCGGAATCGCGATCGTCTCCACACCGAAAGGTGTCATGTCCGATGCACAGGCTCGTGCCGACAATGTCGGTGGCGAAGTTCTGTGCACAATCTTCTAGGGGGGGCTGGTATGTCTCGTATTGGTAAAAAACCGGTCGAGCTTCCTGGCGGCGTTAGCGCGTCCGTCTCGGGCCAGACCATCGAAGTCAAGGGGCCGAAAGGCACCCGTTCGTTCCGTGCGACCGATGATGTGACCATCACCGTCGAAGACAACGTAGTGAGCGTCAAACCCCGCGGCACGTCCAAACGGGCGCGTCAGCAGTGGGGCATGTCCCGCACGCAGATTGCAAATCTGGTGCAGGGTGTGACCGAAGGTTTCAAGAAAGAACTTGAGATCAACGGTGTTGGTTATCGTGCGCAGCTACAGGGCAAAACCCTGAAACTGTCGCTCGGTTACTCGCATGACGTGAACTTCGAGATTCCTGAAGGCATCACGGTAACCGTTCCGAAACCGACGGAAGTTGTTGTCGAAGGCAATGACCAGCAGGTCGTCGGACAGGTCGCCGCGAACATTCGCGAATGGCGCAAACCCGAGCCTTACAAAGGCAAAGGTATCCGCTACAAGGGCGAATATGTCTTCATGAAAGCCGGTAAGAAGAAATAGGAGCGCATGATATGGCAATTTCGAAAAGAGAATTGTTCCTTAAACGCCGCATGCGTAACCGGAGCAAACTGCGCAAAACGGCCAATGGCCGCCCGCGCCTGAGCGTTCACCGTTCGAACAAGAACATCTCGGTCCAGCTGATCGACGATGCGCAGGGTGTTACCCTCGCGTCTGCGTCCAGCCTCGAGAAGGATCTTGGCGTGGTGGGCAAAAACAACGCCGAAGCGGCGGCCAAAGTGGGTTCGGCAATCGCCGAGCGCGCCAAAAAGGCCGGCGTCGAAGTCGTGTATTTCGATCGCGGTGGTTTCCTGTTCCACGGGAAAATCAAAGCGCTCGCCGATGCTGCCCGCGAGGGCGGCCTGAAGTTCTAGAGGAGAGCGATTATGGCAAGAGAAGACAATCGCCGGGGTGGACGTCGCGATCGCGATGAAACACCGGAATTCGCCGATCGCCTCGTTGCGATCAACCGTGTGTCCAAAACCGTGAAGGGTGGTAAACGCTTCGGCTTTGCCGCGCTCGTCGTGGTTGGCGACCAGAAGGGTCGCGTGGGCTTCGGCAAAGGTAAAGCCAAAGAGGTGCCCGAAGCGATCCGCAAGGCCACCGAACAGGCCAAACGCCAGATGATCCGCGTGCCGCTGCGCGAGGGTCGCACCCTGCACCACGACATCAGCGGTCGTCACGGTGCCGGCAAGGTTGTGATGCGGACGGCTCCGGCCGGTACCGGCATCATTGCCGGTGGTCCGATGCGTGCGGTGTTCGAGATGCTCGGTGTTCAGGACGTTGTGTCCAAGTCCATCGGTTCGCAGAACCCTTACAACATGATCCGTGCCACGATTGACGGGCTCAAGAAAGAGTCCAGCCCTCGTAATGTTGCACAGCGTCGTGGGAAAAAGGTTTCCGACATCCTTCCGAAAACCGATGCAGCTCCGGCGGAGAAACCCGCTGAAGCCGCTGAAGCGTAAGGAGCAGGACAATGGCTAAAACCATAGTTGTAAAACAGGTCGGCTCGCCGATCCGTCGCCCGAAAGACCAGCTGGCTACGCTGAAGGGTCTGGGCCTCAACAAGATGCACAAGACCCGCGAGTTGGAGGATACTCCGGCGATCCGCGGCATGGTCCGCAAAATCTCGCATATGGTCGAGATTATCGAGGAAAAAGGCTAAATTGCTTTCGGGGCGCGTCTGTTGCGCCCCGATTACCACATCAACGCCGTGTTTGCCCCTTTCGACGCTCATCGGGGGTAGTTCCGGCCAGAGGAGATAGCGTCATGAAATTGAATCAGCTTCGCGATAACGCAGGTGCAACCAAAAAAGCCAAACGCATTGGCCGTGGTCCGGGTTCGGGCAAAGGTAAAATGGGTGGCCGTGGTATCAAGGGCCAGAAATCCCGCTCGGGTGTGGCGATCGCCGGATACGAGGGTGGCCAGATGCCGCTCTATATGCGCCTGCCGAAACGCGGCTTCAACATGCGCAACCCGAAGAAACACGCGGTTATCAACCTTGGCATCCTGCAGAAATTCATCGACGCGAAGAAAATCGACGCGAAGAAAGAGATCACCGAGGAAGTTCTGGTCGAATCCGGTCTGGTTCGCCGCAAGCTGGACGGTGTGCGTCTGCTGGCCAAGGGCGAGTTGACCGCGAAGGTCAAGCTGAGCGTCACCGGCGCCTCGAAAGCCGCCATCGCGGCGGTCGAGAAGGCCGGCGGTTCGGTAACCCTGCCGGAATAAACCCCGACAGTGGCGCGAAAGACTTGTGAGCGCCTGAATAAGGGCTTACATCTTGCATTGTGAAAATATTTCGCGCCGCTGGAAACCCTGAACAGGGTCCGGCGGCGCAGTCTTGGGAGGGCCAGACATGGCATCGGCAGCGGAACAAATGGCAGCGAACCTCAGTTGGGGATCGTTCGGCAAGGCCAAGGAGCTTCAACAGCGGATATTGTTCGCGCTGGGGCTGCTGGTCGTTTATCGGGTCGGAACCTATATTCCGGTTCCGGGCATCGATGCCGTCCAGCTCAAAGCGTTTTTCGAGCAAACGGCCGGCGGTATCGGTGGCATGCTCAACATGTTCACCGGCGGCGCGGTCAGCCGCATGGCGATTTTCTCGCTCGGGATCATGCCGTATATCTCGGCCTCGATTATCGTGCAGTTGCTGACCTCGCTGATCCCGCAGCTCGAGAGCCTGAAAAAAGAGGGCGAGCAGGGGCGCAAGAAAATCAACCAGTATACCCGCTATGGCACGGTATTTCTGGCGCTGTTCCAGTCCTATGCAATCGCCGTGGGGCTTGAGTCGCAGGGGTTGGCCTCCGATCCCGGCATGTTCTTCCGCGCCTCCGTGATGATCACGCTGGTTGGCGGCACGATGTTCCTGATGTGGCTCGGCGAGCAGATTACTGCGCGCGGCATCGGCAACGGTATCTCGCTGATTATCTTTACCGGTATTGTCGCCGGTCTGCCGCAGGCGCTGGCGCAGTTCTTTGCCTCGGGGCGTTCCGGCGCCCTTAGCCCGTTCATGATTATTGTTGTGATGGTGATGGTCGTTGTCGTCGTCATGTTCGTGGTCTGGGTGGAGCGTGCGTTGCGCAAAATCCATATCCAGTATCCGAAACGCCAGGTAGGCATGAAGGTCTATGGCGGCGAAAGCAGTCACCTGCCGGTCAAACTCAACCCCGCCGGTGTGATCCCCGCGATTTTCGCCAGCTCGCTGCTATTGATGCCGACAACAATCGCGACGTTTTCCGGTGGTGAAGGCACAGGCATTATCGGGACGATTGCCGCCTACATGGGGCGCGGCCAGCCGCTGTTCATGATTTTCACGGCAGCGCTGGTGATCTTTTTTGCTTACTTCTACACTCACAATGTGGCGTTCAAGAGCGAAGACGTAGCCGACAACCTGAAAAAGCAGGGTGGCTTTGTCCCCGGCATCCGTCCGGGAAAGAAAACCGCCGAGTATCTGGAATATGTGATGAACCGCCTGCTGGTCGTCGGCTCTGCCTATCTGGCCGCCGTGGTTCTGTTGCCGGAATTCCTGATCGCGGAAACCGCCATTCCGTTCTATTTTGGCGGCACCTC
>JALSHL010000110.1 GCA_026982255.1 Paracoccaceae bacterium
CGCAACACTTACCTGACGACCCGTCCGACATTCGGGGACGTCTCGTAGCGACAGACTTTCCCGATGCACGGCGTCGGACATGCACAGCGCGATGGTTACCCTCCGCCACCCGACCGTTCCCCTATGACGGTCATCACAGGTTCCACGGCAGAACCCTCCGAGAAACAGCAGAAAACGGCGCGGTTCCACCGGACGCCATATTTTTTGTGCGGAAATTTTGGTGAAAGCGGCATTTCAGGCTTGCCGACCGCCACCAGAGGCGGAACGGAAAACCTAATCGTCCATCTTCAGCGCATTGATAAACGCGCTCTGCGGGATGTCGACCTTGCCGAACTGGCGCATCTTCTTCTTGCCCTTTTTCTGCTTGTCCAGCAGCTTGCGCTTGCGGGTCATGTCGCCGCCGTAGCACTTCGCGGTCACGTCCTTGCGCAGGGCCGAGATCGTCTCGCGCGCGATGATCCGCCCGCCGATGGCCGCCTGGATCGGCACCTTGAACATATGCTGCGGAATCAGCTCCTTGAGCTTGGCACACATGGCACGGCCGCGGGCCTCGGCACGGGCGCGATGCACCATGGTCGACAGGGCATCCACCGGCTCGTCGTTGACCAGAATCTGCATCTTGACCAGCTGGTCCTCGCGATAGCCATACATCTGGTAGTCGAAAGAGGCATAACCCTTGGTCACCGATTTCAGCCGGTCATAGAAATCGAACACCACCTCGTTCAGCGGCAGGTCGTAAACCACCATCGCCCGCGTGCCGGCATAGGTCAGGTCCAGCTGGATACCGCGCCGGTCCTGGCACAGTTTCAGCACATCGCCGAGGTAGTCATCAGGCACAAGGATCGTCGCCTTGATGCGCGGTTCCTCGATATGGTCGATATGGGTCGGGTCGGGCATGTCGGCGGGGTTGTGCAATTCCTGCACCGTCCCGTCGCGCATGTGGATATGGTAAACCACGCTCGGCGCTGTGGTGATCAGGTCGATATCGTATTCGCGTTCGATCCGGTCGCGGATCACCTCCATATGCAGCAACCCGAGGAAGCCGCAGCGGAACCCGAACCCCAGCGCCGCCGAGGTCTCCATTTCATAGGAAAAACTCGCATCGTTCAGCGCCAGCTTGCCGATCGCCTCGCGCATGTCTTCGAACTCCGAGGAATCGACAGGGAACAGCCCGCAGAACACAACCGGCTGGGCGGGGGCGAAACCGGGCAGGGCCTCGGCGCAGCCCTTTTTCTCGTGCGTGATGGTATCGCCGACCCGCGTGTCGCGCACCTGTTTGATGCTGGCGGTCAGAAACCCCAGCTCGCCGGGGCCGAGGCTGTCAATCGGCGTCATCTCGGGCTTGAACACGCCGACCCGATCCACCGGATAGACCGCATCCGTGTGCATCATGCGGATCCGGTCGCCCTTTTTCAGCCGCCCGTCGATGATCCGCACCAGCACGACAACGCCCAGATAGGCGTCATACCAGCTGTCCACCAGCATGGCCTTCAGCGGCGCGTCCTCGTCGCCCTCGGGCGGGGGCAGGCGGTTCACGATCGCCTCCAGCACGTCGGGAATACCGAGGCCGGTCTTGGCCGAGATCATCACCGCCTCGCTGGCGTCGATCCCGATCACGTCCTCGATCTGTTCGCAGACCTTCTCGGGTTCGGCCGCCGGCAGGTCGATCTTGTTGAGCACGGGGACGATCTCGTGATCCGCCTCGATGGCGTGATAGACATTGGCCAGCGTCTGCGCCTCCACCCCCTGGCTTGCATCGACCACCAGAAGCGACCCTTCCACCGCCCGCATGGAGCGGCTGACCTCGTAGGCGAAATCCACATGGCCGGGGGTGTCGATCAGGTTGAGGACATATTGCTCCCCGTCCTTGGCCGTATAGTCGATCCGCACGGTCTGCGCCTTGATGGTGATGCCGCGCTCGCGCTCGATATCCATGTTGTCGAGCAGTTGCGCCTGCATGTCCCGTTCCTTGACGGTCCCCGTCTCCTGAATCAGCCGGTCGGCCAAGGTGGATTTCCCGTGGTCGATATGCGCCACGATAGAGAAATTGCGGATATGTTTCAGATCGGTCATGGGGCAGGATATGATGGGCTTTTGCACTTTCGTCAAGCACGGGCTGGGTTGTGGCGGTCAGGGGGGCGATATAGGGCCGCGCAGGTGCGGGGTTGTGTTTGACCTACGCGCAACTCTCCGATGCCGGCACACCGGTTCTGGATGCTGCGGCTGGACGTGAAAGAGTGTGGCCTTCGGTAAACTTTAACGATCCTGCCAGCCATACCACGCATAGGCGGCCTTCAGATAGTGCCGGCGCAGGCGCGGCAGCGGGAACGGGCGGGAGCGCTGGCGCATCGGGGCGGGGATGTTTGTGCCGTAGCCCGCGATCATGTTCGCCACCTGTTTGCCCGCCCACGATCCCATCGCCACGCCGCTGCCGTGATAGGCAAGGGCGGCGAACTGGTTCTGCTGCCGCAAGGCCCCTACATAGGCCGCCATGGTTCGCGAGACCGCGGCGAGGCCGGACCAGAAATACGGGGTTTCCACATGCGTCCATGCGGGGAAGATGCGCTCGAAACTTGCGCGAATGGTGCGGCGCATCGCGGCCTCGTCGCGTGGTGACAGGTCGGTGCCGCCGCGCATCCCGAACAGCAGGCGCCGGTCCGGCAGCAGGCGGATATAGTGCAGCAGGTGGCGGGTATCGGCGGTCAGTTCCGTCGCGCGCCAGCCCTGATCGGCCAGTTCGGTATCCGTCAGCGGGCGGGTGACGAGGATATTCGACAGCACCGGCAGGAACCACCCCGCCAGCTCGTTCCGGCCGTCGGCGGTATAGCCGTTGGTGGCATGCAGCACCTTGTTGGCCAGCACCGTCCCGTGCGGTGTGCGCAGGTGCCAGCCGTCGTGCTCGCGCCGGATCCGCCCCTCGACCGGCGTGTCGGCATGGATCGCCACCCCTGCCGCCTGCACCGCCCGCGCCAGCCCCAGCGTGTATTTCAGCGGGTTCAGACCGAATCCGAGCGGGATATGGATACCGCCGTGAAAGGCGGGACTGTGCAGGCCGCGCTCTTTCAGGGCCTCCGGCGACAGCACGGGGGCCTCGATCCCGCGATGGCGGCGCAGGAAGGCGGCCTCCGCCGGCATGGCGGCGAAATCGCGCGGACGGTGGGCGAGGATATACTCGCCGTGGCCGGTTTTGTCGGCGTCGATGGCGTGGGTCTCCAGCATCTCGGCCACATGGTCGATGGAGGCAGCCTGCGCCTTGAAAAACGCTTGCGCCTGCGCAGTGCCGAAGCGTTTCAGGACCTCGGCGTCCGACAGTTTCGTGCCGCCGAGGCAGGCAAAGCCGCCGTTGCGCCCCGAGGCGCCCCAGCCCGGCCATGTAGCGTCGAGGATGCAGCAGTCGATCCCGAGTTCCGCCAGCCGCAGCGCCGCATTCAGGCCGGTGACTCCGGCGCCGATGATCGCGACCTCGCAAACGGTATCGCCCGCCAGTGGTGGCGGGCGCGGGGTTTCAACGGTGCTTTGCCAGAAATTGCCCGGATCGGGCGCGGCGCGATAGGCTTTGGCGTGATACAGCCGCATGGCCGCTACTGTCCGGCAGCAGCGGCGGCCTCTTTTGCCTCGGCTTCGCGGATCAGCGGCATGATCCGCTCGTTCAGCACCTCGCGGGTCAGTTCGCCGGTCTGGCGATACAGGATGGTGCCGTTGCCATCG
>JALSHL010000111.1 GCA_026982255.1 Paracoccaceae bacterium
GCTCGAAGGGTTGTCGCAACTGATGCTGACCATCCGCGAGGTCAAACAGTCCCTGAACCCGAAACTGAAAATCCAGGGCATCGTGTTAACCATGTATGACCGCCGCAACAACCTCTCGGCCCAGGTAGAAGAAGACGTGCGCCAGAACCTTGGCGATCTGGTTTACGACACTATCATCCCGCGCAATATTCGCCTGAGCGAGGCCCCGTCCCACTCGGTCCCCGCCCTGATTTACGACCACCGCAGCAGCGGCAGCATCGCCTATCAGAAGCTCGCCGCCGAGCTTCTGGAACGCATGGACGACACGATTGCAGCTTAACCTAACAGATTGAAAACAAACAACAATGGCAAAGAAACCTGAACGCAAGAACCTCGGCCGCGGTCTGTCCGCCCTGCTCGCGGATGTCAATCTGGACAACACCGGAGCCTCGACATCGCCGGTCCCGCCCGCCGCCGACAGCGAAGTCCCGATCGAGAAGCTCCACGCCAATCCCGACCAGCCCCGCCGCACCTTTGCCGAGGCCGATCTGGCCGACCTCACCGCCTCGATTGCCGAAAAGGGCGTGATCCAGCCGCTGATCGTGCGCCCGGATCCGGCGCATCCCGGCGATTACCAGATCGTCGCCGGCGAGCGTCGCTGGCGCGCGGCCCAGCGGGCGCAGTTGCACAGCATTCCGGTCCTCGTCCGCGACCTCACCGACACCGAAGTTCTCGAACTCGCCATCATCGAAAACATCCAGCGCGCCGATCTGAACGCGGTGGAGGAAGCCGCCGGTTACCGCCAGCTGATGGACCGTTTCGGCCACACGCAGGAAAAACTGGCCGAGGCTCTGGGCAAGTCCCGCAGCCACATCGCCAACCTTTTGCGTCTGCTGAACCTGCCGGAACCGGTGCTTGCTCTCCTGCGCGAGGGCAAACTCTCCGCCGGCCACGCCCGCGCTCTCGTCCCCGCCGACGACCCGCTGGCACTGGCCCGTATTGTCATCGCCAAGGGCCTGTCTGTCCGCCAGACCGAGGCCCTCGCCAAGTCGAAAAAACCGGTGCAGAAACGCAGGCTGAAACCGGCCAAGGACGCCGACACCCGCGCGATCGAGAGCGACCTGACCGCCCATCTGGGTGTCAAGGTTTCCATCGACCACAAACCGGATGGCAAAGGTGAATTGCGCTTGAAATACAAGGACTTGGAACAACTAGACGGGCTTTGCCGCCTGCTCTCGCAGTAGTCATTCCTCGGGGCGGGTCCACAGAAATACCAGCACCGCCCCCAGCACCGCCGTTTGAATACCCAGCACATAAAGCGGCACTCCCAGCAGCAGCGAGATCCCGAACGTCGCGGCAATGGAAACTGTCGCCAGCAACTTCGCCGGCCGCCGCATCACGCCGCGTTCCTCCCAGTCCCGGATCGGCGGACCAAGGCGCGGATGGCCAAGCAGCCAGCCATGCAGCCGCTCCGAGGATTTGCCGAAAAAATACGCCGCCAGCAGCAGAAACGGCACCGTGGGAACAATCGGCAGAAACGCCCCGATAATCCCCGCCAGCAGGCTCAGAAACCCGAAAGAAATCCACAAAATCCGCATCAGCCCGCCAGTAATTGCCGCAGGATTTCATTCAACAGCGGCCGTCCCTTTACCGTAGTGCGCAACCGTCCGTTTTCAAGCGCAACAAACCCGCCTTCGGCCATTTCCGCCACCGTGCTGTCCGTTAACCTTTGTCCGCCCAGCGCCTCGTATCGCCGCAAGTCGGACCCCTCCGCCAGACGCAACGACATCATCAGGTATTCGGCCGCCTGCTCCACCTTCGTGACCGTCTCGGCCTGCGCGCGTCCCCACCCTTCGTTTTCCACCGCTTCCAGCCAGCGGCTGGGGTTCGAAAACGCCTCGGTTGCCAGTTTTTCCCCGCCCACCGTGACCCGTCCGTGAGCCCCCGGTCCGATACCGGCATAGTCGCCATAGCGCCAGTAGACCAGATTGTGCCGGCTTTCCGCCCCCATGCGCGCGTGGTTGGAGGTCTCATAGGCCCCCATCCCGAACCGGTCGCAAATCTCCTGTGTTTTCAGATACATGTCGGCGGCCAGATCGTCGGTCGGCAGGTCGCGCAACTTCCCGCGCGCGTATAAATCCCCGAACCGCGTCCCCGTCTCGATTGTCAGCTGATACAGCGACAGGTGATCCACCGCCATCGCCAGCGCCTCGCGCAACTCCGCCTCCCAACCTGCCAGCGTCTGCCCCTGTCGCGCATAGATCAGATCGAAGGAAACCCGCGCGAATTGCGCCCGCGCCACGTCGAAAGCCGCCCGCGCCTCGGCGACCGAGTGCATCCGCCCCAGCCGTCGCAAACCGGCGTCGTCCAGCGCCTGGATCCCCATGGAAATACGGTTAACGCCCGCCTCGGCATAGCCCTTGAACCGGCCTGCCTCGACCGAGGTCGGATTGGCCTCCAGCGAGACCTCCGCCCCCGCCTTCAAACCCCATACCGCATCTATCTCGTCTATCACCGCGGCCACGGTTTCCGGCGGCATCAGGCTCGGCGTTCCGCCACCGAAAAACACGGTGTCCACCCGCCGGTCCGGCACCTCGGCAGCCGAGCGCCGTATATCGGCCAGCAGTGCCGCCCGCCAGCGCGTCTGGTCTGTTTCCCGTGAAACATGGCTGTTGAAATCGCAATAGGGGCATTTGTGCAGGCAAAACGGCCAATGGACATAGACCCCGAACCCGCTATGCCGCCAATCGCTCATCCCTTGAAGGCCGTCACTTCAATCTCGATCAGCATCTCCGGCTTGATCAGTCCGGCAATCACCATCGTTGCCGCCGGCCGGATCTCCCCCATCGCCGCGCCGAGCGCCGGAACAACCGCATCCACCAGCGCCGCATCCGTCACCGTATATTGCACCCGCACGATATCGGCCATGTCGAAACCGGCCTCCTCCAGAACGCCGGAGATCGTGGCAAAACAGTTCTCCGCCTGCGCCGCGATCCCTTCCGGCATCTTCATGGTGGTATAATCATACCCGGTCACACCGGAAACAAAGCACCAGCCGCCCTTCACCACCGCCCGAGAATAGCCGAAGGTCTTTTCAAACGGCGAGCCGGTAGAAATCCGGCGTGTCATTCGAAACATCCGTCAACCAGCTTGCGAAACGCATCGGCACGGTGGCTGATCCTGTTCTTTTCCCAGCGGTCCATCTCGCCAAAGGTAATATCATACCCCTCCGGCTGGAACATCGGGTCGTAGCCGTGGCCCTCCTCGCCCCGCATCGGCCAGACGCATTGCCCTTCGATCTTGCCCTCGAACACCTCGTCATGCCCGTCCGGCCAGGCCAGCACCAGCGTCGAGCGGAACCGGCAGCGGCGCGGGAACGGCGCATCCATCGCCTCCAGCCTGTCCCAGACCTTGCGCATTGCCATGGGAAAATCGCGCCCCTCCGGCGTTTCGGCCCAATCCGCCGTATACACCCCCGGCGCACCGTCCAGCGCATCCACCTCGATCCCGCTGTCATCCGCCAGCGCCGGCAGACCGGACGCCTGCGCCGCCGCATGGGCTTTCAGCCGCGCATTGCCGACGAAATTGTCCTCTGTTTCCTCCGGCACGGGCAGGCCCAGTTCGGAATTCGACGTGATTTCAATGCCGTAAGGCTCAAGCAGCCGGATAATCTCCTCCAGCTTGCCTTGATTGTGCGTTGCGATCAGCAGCTCCGGTTCGG
>JALSHL010000112.1 GCA_026982255.1 Paracoccaceae bacterium
GTCAGTTTTACCGGCAGGTTTTGCGTGTCGATACTGAACAGGCCTTCCTGGTTGTCCCCTTCCAGTCGCACCGGTTTTGGTAGGACATAGGTCGCGGTCAGCCCCTGCATTTCGATCGTTGCCGAGACCATATCCGCCTTCATTTCAATCAGCGGAGCGGGGGCGGCCATCATTTCGGCAGTCGGCATAGTGCTGCGGGCAAGGCCGACCGGAGCCGGATCGTAGAGATAGGCCCGTTCTGCCGGCAGATCTCCCGGCGCCAACTGCATATGCGGTCGCGCAGTGGACAGGGTAATCGCCACGTTGTTCCACAATTCGCCGGTGTCCTGCGATATTACCGCCTTGCGCTCCATGCGCAATCTGGCGGAGTCCGTATCCAGAAACAGCTCGTAAACCGGCGTCCAGTGAGCCTCGTCTATCTGGTAGCTGATCCCGAGTTCCCCCGAAACCGACTCTGCCGCCGTTACATCGATGCTGACAATCACCCGGCCGGTCAACGGTAGTGCCACGGCATCCAGTTCCTGTTGCAGGCGGTGCAAATCCCGTTGCAGAGCATCGATTTCGCGGTCAATGTCCTTCATCCGGTTCCGTGCCTCACGGGCATCGTTGAGCGCTTTCAGCGTTTCCGAGCCGACCAGCCCGAGCATCTCCCGCAGGGTATCCACCGATATCGTGCCGCTTTCCAGCCCGCCTGCGGCATTTCCGGCCTGTCCGTCGGTCATCGCTTCCAGAAAGGCGATCCGTGCCTGTGCAGCCTCGACCTCCAGTTCGGCGCGGGCTTTTTCGTCATACTTTGCGCGCATCTCTTCACGCTTTGCGGCCATCCGCTCCTTGATGGCCTTGCGCGCGGCGATTTCACGGTCGTTCGGTGGCAGGCGGTCGTTGCGAAACCCGATTGCGGTGATTTGCAATCCGTTGCCACCGGAAATTCGCAGGCTGTCGGCAATTATCCCTTTGGGAACATCGGTGATTTGCAACGTATGCTCGCCCGCAGGCATTTCCGGCAAGGTAATGGCGCGCATCACTGTCGCACCGGCCGGATAGACGGTTGCACCGGAAACGGCGCTTTGCAGGGCATAGGTGTCGGCTGTTGCTGCCGACGCCACAACCAGTATCGAGGCGGAAAGATAAAGACTGCGCATGATATGAACTCCTGAATGATATGGCCCACTGTGCAGCGAAGCCATAATCGGATCAAGAGGCGTGCCATTCATGCGCGTAACGCCGCCAAACGGAAGAGGCCGACCCGAAGGCCGGCCCCTGAATTTTCCGAATTGCCGGAGGTCAGCCTTTTTTCAGCACCCGACGGCCCAGAAGCTCGGCAATCTGCACGGCGTTGAGTGCCGCACCCTTGCGCAGGTTGTCGGAGACACACCACAGGTTCAGGCCATTCCCGATTGTCGTATCCTGCCGGATGCGGCTGATATAGGTTGCGTAGTCGCCCACACATTCGACCGGCGTGATGTAGCCGCCGTCCTCGCGCTTGTCGATCACCATGATGCCGGGGGCCTCGCGCAGGATGTCCCGTGCTTCGTCCTCGTCGAGGAAATCCTCGAATTCGATGTTTACGGATTCGGAGTGTCCGACGAACACCGGAACCCGCACGCAGGTTGCGGTAACCTTGATGGCCGGATCGACGATCTTTTTGGTTTCGGCCACCATTTTCCATTCTTCCTTGGTGTCGCCGCTGTCCAGAAACACGTCGATATGCGGGATGACGTTGAAGGCGATTTGCTTGGGATAGACGTTCGGCTCGACCTCCTGACCCGGCACATACATGCCCTTGGTCTGGTTCCACAGCTCTTCCATCGCTTCCTTGCCGGAACCGGAAACCGACTGATAGGTGGACACAACCACCCGCTTGATCGTCGCGCGGTCATGCAGCGGTTTCAGCGCCACTACCATCTGGGCAGTGGAACAGTTCGGGTTGGCAATGATGTTCTTTTTCGAATAGCCCTCGATCGCGTCCGGATTTACCTCGGGTACGATCAGCGGAATATCGGGGTCGTAGCGATAGAGCGAAGAATTGTCGATCACGGTGCAACCGGCCTTTGCCGCTACCGGCGCATATTTCGCGGTCGCCTCGGACCCCACGGCAAACAGCGCCATGTCCCAGCCCGTGAAATCGAATGTGTCGAGGTCCTGCGTCTTGAGTGTCCGGTCGCCGAAGCTCACCTCGGTCCCGAGAGACTTGCGGCTGGCCAGCACGGCGATTTCGTCCACCGGAAACTTGCGTTCGTCCAGAATGTTCAGCATTTCGCGGCCCACATTGCCGGTCGCGCCTACGACTACGATTCGATAACCCACGTTTTTTCTCCTGAAATAGGGGATAGCGGAGATTATCTAGACCGTCCGGCGCCCGATGGAAAGGTATTCCTTGATCTCGCGCATGGGCGAATTGTCCGGATTGCGGGGACGGCCCCTATAGCGCGAAAATGTGAATGCCGCTTTACCGCCATATCTGTTATCCATATCGGGCAACACCGGAGAATCACTTGAAAGCCCTGTTCGCTCTTGTCACTGCCCTGTTTCTCGCCGCACCCGCCTTTGCCGAGGAAGCCGCGATAACAATGGTTGCCGCCCGTCAGGTCGATGGCTTGTGGCAATTCGATGTAACGGTCGAACATCCCGACAGCGGTGCGGAGCATATGCTGAAAGCGATTGCCGTGTTTTCCGGTGACACGATTCTGGCCCGTATAGATGTGCCGCGTCCAAGTGTCGGTTTCTCGACGGTTACATACCGGATTCCGGGGGTTGTTGTCGATGTCGGGCTGGACGAGGTCATGCTGCGCGCGTTGTGCAGCGTGGATGGCTGGTCGGAATCGGGCATACCGATCACCCTGCGCTGATATTTCCGGGAATTTGGTGAATTGGTCGGAGTGAGAGGATTCGAACCTCCGACCCCCTGCTCCCGAAGCAGGTGCGCTACCAGGCTGCGCTACACTCCGAACAATGAACAGCCGATTACACCCTGCGCGCGGGATTGGCAAGCGCCTCGCGGCGATTTTACCGTGCAAAATACGCACAGGCGCCCGCCGGTATTATTTCACGCCGTTGGCAACCTGCATTTCGCGCACATAGGCCACGATCCAGCGCAGTTTCGCCTCGGTGATTCCCTCGACCGGCGGCATATTTCCGAAACGCCAGTGATGGGCGATAACGCCATTCATTGCCGCGCCGAAAATGGCGGCATCAGAGTGGTGCCCGGGACGATAGAGGTTGTGGATCAACGGCGGGCCGTTTTCGGTTCCGGCAGCATTTTTGCCATGGCAGACCGCGCAGCTTTCGTTGAAGGCGACTTCGCCGCTGCGGGCCAATTGCGACAGTTCCGGCACCACCACCTGATCGGCGGCTTTTGCCGGCGCTGTGTCGGCACCCGAATGCATGGCCGATGTTACCGGCACGGGTGGCGCCCCCTCTTGTGGCAATGCCAGATAAAAAATCCCGCCGGCAATCGCAGCGGCAACCGCGATGCCTGCAATCATCACTTTCTTGTCCATTTCCCGTTCTTCCGTTTGTTGAAGTGCCCGGAAAATTTCTTAGCCCTTCCACCAAGGGGAAGGTCAACACGCTGTTTCGGGAATTGGCGGAATTTACATAGAAAAATGCCACCCGAAAAACAAGCCGGATGGCATTTGTGATTTGAGCGGTTTTTTACAGGCTGGCGTCGAGCGCTGCCACAATCGCATCGCCCATTTCCGAGGTGGAAACCGGCGAACCGCCCTCCGGTCCCAGCAGGTCGCCGGTGCGCAGACCATCGGCCAGAACCTTTTCGATGGCGCTTTCCAGCCGCGTGGCCTCGTCGCCCTGATCGAAGGAATAGCGCAGCGCCATGGCAAACGACAGGATCGAGGCGATGGGGTTTGCCTTGCCCTGACCGGCAATATCGGGGGCCGAGCCATGCACCGGCTCGTACATCGCCTTGGGCCGGCCGTTTTCCATCGGCAAACCGAGGCTGGCCGAGGGCAACATCCCGAGGCTGCCGGTCAGCATCGCGGCGCAGTCGGACAGGATGTCCCCGAACAGGTTGTCGGTCACGATCACGTCGAACTGTTTCGGGGCGCGCACCAGCTGCATGGCGCAGTTGTCGGCATACATGTGGTCCAGTTGCACATCGGGGTATTCGTTTTCATGCACCCACGTGACCTCCTCGCGCCACAGGATACCGCTTTCCATCACGTTGGCCTTTTCGACCGACATCACACGGTTGTCGCGTTTGCGGGCCAGCTCGAAAGCCGAACGGGCGACGCGGCGAATCTCGCTGGTGGTGTAACGCTGGGTGTTGATGCCTTCGCGCTCGCCGTTTTCCAGATCGAAAATTCCGCGCGGCTCGCCGAAATAGGAGCCCGAGGTCAGCTCGCGCACGATCATGATGTCCAGCCCGGCAACGATGTCCTTTTTCAACGATGAAAAATCCGCCAGCGCATCGAAGCACTGTGCCGGACGCAGGTTGGCGAACAGGTCCATTTCCTTGCGCAGGCGCAGCAGGCCGCGTTCGGGTTTCACGCTGAAATCCAGTTCGTCGTATTTAGGACCGCCCACGGCCCCGAGCAGAACCGCATCCACTTCCTGCGCCAGTGCCATGGTTTCGTCGGTCAGCGGCGTGCCGTGTTTGTCATAGGCAGCACCCCCGACCAGATCCTCGGTAATGTCGAAAACAATGCCGCGTTTGGCGCCGAACCAGTCGATGACTTTCTTGACCTCGTCCATTGCCTCGGGGCCGATGCCGTCACCGGCAAGAATAAGAAGGGAAGGGTTACCCATGTGCATGTCCTCTCGCAATACAATTCCCGTTTCGCGTATCGCGTCGCTGCAGGATGGTCAAGCGTCCACCAGATTTCCCAGACCTTCGGCCAGCAGGTCGAACACCCGCCGGATACGGGGATTGTTGCGCAGGGCCTCGGGCGCGGTCAGCCAAACGGGCAGCACCGGCAGCGGCAATTCCGGCATGATCTGCACCATTTCGGGATCGGCCTGCCCTATCCGTTCCTGCGTAAACCCGATACCGCAACCGGCCCGCACAAGTTCCCAGTGTACGGCTTGCTGATCGCAGCGGACTTTGAAGAAATGCTTGTCGATCCGCATCCCCAGTCCCCGCATTCCCACAACAATCGCCGGATCGTCATTGTAGCCGACAAAGTCGTGCGTCCGGATATCCCGCACCGAGGTCGGCAACCCCTTGCGCGCCACATAGGCTCGCGTGGCGAACATGCCGATTTTCATGCCGCCCAGATGCCTTGCGATCAGGTCCAGTTGTGTTGGCCGATACATGCGCACCGCGATGTCGGATTCACGGAACAGCAGATTTTTCGTTTCATTCGATGGCAGGATTTCCAGTTCGATGAACGGTTCCTTTTGCCGGATATCCGCCAGAATTCCGGGCAACAGATGGTGCGCGACAATATCGCTGGCTGTGATCCGCACAATACCTGCGGGGGTGTTGTTCCGTCCTTCGGCCAGCAGAGACAGCCGCGCTGCGGCCTCTCCCATTGCCTGTGCTGCGGGGAGCAGGGCCTGACCTGCGTCGCTCAGCTCCAGCCCGCGTTTCCGGCGGGTGAACAGCTCTATTCCCAGCGCCGCCTCTGCCGCGCGCACCTGCCGCCCCATCGTTGGCTGGCTGACCCCGACAGCCCGCGCCGCCGCCGAGAGCGAGCCATGCTCCGCCACCGCCAGAAAGGCTTGTATCAGGGTCCAGTCGAGGTTCTGTATCATTCATAAATGAATATCATGCCTGCATATTTTCGCAAGTTACATGCAGTATTGAATGTTATACCTTTGCTTTGACAAAGGAGAGACCCATGACCAAAACCACCCTGATCCTTGGAGCCAATGGCCGTTTCGGCCGTGCCGCCATGGCAGCTTTTACCGACGCCGGCTGGCAAACCACCGCCCTTATGCGCCCCGGCAAGGCGCAGGGGCGGCCGAATGTGGTCGAGGCCGATGCCTCGGATGCCTCTGCCCTTGTCAAGGCGGCCAAGGGGTTCGATGTAATCGTCAACGCCCTGAACCCGCCTTACGACAAATGGGCGGAGATGTTGCCGTCGATCACGGAAGCGACCATTGCCGCCGCCCGTGCCAGCGGCGCGACGTTGCTGGTGCCGGGAAATGTCTATAACTATGGCCAGAACATGCCCGAGATGTTGAGCGTTGGCACTCCGCAGATTGCGCGCGACGGCAAGGGTCGGTTGCGGGTCGAGATGGAAAACGCCTTGCGCACCGCTTCCGATATCCGGGTCATAATCCTGCGTGGCGGGGACTATATCGAGAGGCGGAAAACCGGCAACTGGTTCGACTCGATGATCATGAACAAGGTTGACAAAGGGATTGTTACCTATCCCGGTCCGCTCGATGTGGTGCATGCGTGGGCCTATCTGCCCGATATGGCCCGCGCTGCGGTCGGGCTGTGTGAAATTCGCGAGACGTTGCCACGATTTGCCGATATTCCGTTCGGGGGGTTCGCTCTGACGGGCGCGGAACTGGTATCCCTTGCCGAGGAGGCTGTGGGAAGTGGGCTGAAAATCCGGCGGACTCCGTGGGTCCTGCTGTCATTGCTTGGCAGGTTTGTGCCCGTGGTGCGCGAAGTTGTTGCCATGCGGTATTTGTGGAACCGGCCGCATCGGCTGGACAATTCGGCGCTGGAGTCATTGTTGCCGGAGTTCCGGCCAACCGCACCGGAAAAGGCAATTAGGGGTTCGTTAACGCTTTGACATTGAAATTTCCCTTATAGTTTATGTAGTTGCGGAACCCCTCGGAACCACTAAACCGGTTTAGTAGTTTTAAAAACCCTCGTAAACAGTCGACGGTCGCACTCGTTGTCCGGTTATCGCGTGATATCAACCCGAACCAACGCGTGGTTCGAGGCATTTGTTTCCATGATTACCGTTGCGCCTGTCACGTTGAGCTGCCGTGCGGGCAACACATAGTCTACCCGCATTTGCCCGATCGCGCCCCAGTCGGCAGTTGGCACGTTGCGCAAATCCGGCACATCCTGCAGCAGGGGATGGGAAAGCAATGCCAGCAGTGGCGGCTTCAGCCCCTCGCCCCGCACCGGATCGTTGTTGAGGTCGCCGAGAAGCACGAAGTCGCCTCCGGCGAAAGGGGCATTTGTGCCAGTATCGTCCGTGAATGTCGCGCCTTCCAGATAGCGGAGCCAGAACCCGATTTCGGCGGCATTGCGCAACCCGTTTTCATTCTCCGGCCCGTCGAAAACCGGCGGGGTGGTGTGGCTGGCCAGTATCCGCAGATTTCCGTCCGGTGCCTGCACGGTTATGTCCCAGAACGCGCGATAGGCCAGTGGCAAACCGTTTTTCCCGGCAATTCCGGTAAAGCTTCGCGTTTTGCCGAACGGAAAGCGCGACAGCAGGGCCATGGCGCCGCTGCCGCGAAATTTTCCGAAACCGAGCGTATCGCGCCAGCCGGTATCGCGCCCGTCGCCGTCCAGATCCCGACCCGCCGGCACACCTGCGTTCCCTGCCGGTGCGAAGCTGTAAGGATAGTCCAGCCCCTCCGCTGCCAGCAATTGCCGGAACGCGGACAGTGCCACGCCGTCATAATCCCAATCGAAATCCGTGAGCAACAGCACATCTGGGCGTTCGTTTGCAATCACGCGGACAACCGCAACCACCTGTGCATCCCGCGCAAGGATGCCTTTCCACAGCATGCCCGGTCCGTTGCGCCCGAGAGAGACGTTATATGTGGCGATGCGCAGCACCTCTGCCTGGGCAAAAGGCGCGAACAGCAGCAGGAAGAGGAAAAACGTCAGCCGCGCTGGGCCCGCCGGATGATGCCGGCGATTTTCAGCATCGCCAGAGAGCGGGCCAGCAGCCCGCCGGGAATGAATATCCAGAGCGTGGTGGCCCATACAATCGCCTGGTTGTTTTCGAATATGCCGGTCGTCAGCCAGTCAAACCCGTATGTAGGGATATAGGGTAAACCATAGATTAACGCCGCAGCCAGAAGGATATTCAGAATTGCATCGCGCCTTAGTCTTTTGACAATATCGACGCCGTCCTTGATGTGCAGCATCGGCAGATTGAGCCACAGGTTGAAGTTCGCGCGGTCCAGAGGCCATGGAAACAGCCACAGCAGCAATGAAAACAGCACCGTCAGGCCCAGCCCGACAACGAAACTGGCCGAGGCCGCATACACAAGCAATACCGCAGCCGTATCCGAGAACCGGGCGTCCTCCAGAATAACGTCAATGGCCCGGGTTACCGGACTATACTGGAAATCCACCCGTTCGGCGGCGGTTTGCGCCCAGAGCAGAATATCGGAGTTGACCAGATCAAGCTCGACGGAACGCACGATGAGCGTGGTTGCGATAACCTGTGCGGCCAGCGTGAAAACGCGAAAACGGTTGTAGGGCGGCGCAAAACGGAAATCGACAAAACCGGGGCTTTCGGTACCGTATTCGAAGATGGTGAATACGGCGATAATGCCGCCGATGATCAGGGCAAATTCCAGCGAAGCCTGCGAGGCCGAGGGCAACAACAGCGAGGGAATCGCGACAACTGCCACGACCCAGAATCCCCTGACTATTGCCCCCAACAGGCGCATTTACGCCCTTTCCCTTGCCTGCCCCGCTGGCGGGGTCTTTTTATACCCAGGGCATCTTTGCCCCGTGTTCTTTTTCAAAGGCCGCGATCTTGTCCGCTTTCTGCAATGTCAGGCCGATATCATCCAGCCCGTTGAGAAGGCAGTGCTTTTTAAAGGCATCCACCTCGAACGAAATCTCTCCTCCGTCAGGCCCTGTGATGACCTGGTTTTCCAGATCGACGGTGACCACGGCATTGGCGCCGCGGCTGGCGTCGTCCATCAGTTTATCGACATCTTCCTGCGGCAGAACTATGGGCAGGATACCGTTCTTGAAGCAATTGTTAAAAAAGATATCGGCAAAACTTGTTGCAATTACAACACGAATCCCGAAATCGAGCAAGGCCCAAGGCGCATGTTCGCGCGACGAGCCGCAACCGAAGTTGTCGCCCGCAATCAGAATCTGCGCATTGCGATAGGCCGGTTTGTTCAGCACGAAATCGGGAATCTCGTTGCCCTCGGCATCATAGCGCATCTCGTCGAACAGGTTTTTACCCAGTCCCGAACGTTTGATGGTTTTCAGGAACAGCTTCGGGATGATCATGTCGGTGTCGATATTGATCAGCGGCATCGGCGCGGCAACGCCTGTCAGTTTGGTGAATTTTTCCATTGTCTCGACTCCTTACAGATCACGCACATCGGCCAGATGGCCGGTCAGTGCCGCAGCGGCGGCCATGGCGGGGGAGACCAGATGTGTGCGGCCTCCGCGACCCTGCCGACCCTCGAAGTTGCGGTTCGATGTGGCGGCGCACCGCTCGCCCGGCTGCAACTGGTCGGGGTTCATGGCCAGACACATGGAACACCCGGCCAGGCGCCATTCGAAGCCGGCATCCTGCAAAATCTGCGCGATGCCTTCTTCCTCGGCCTGCGCGCGGACAAGGCCCGAGCCGGGCACGACCATGGCACGCATGCCTTCCTTGATCTTTTTGCCTTTGACCACCTCGGCCACGGCGCGCAGGTCCTCGATCCGGCCGTTGGTGCAGGAGCCGATGAAAACCGTGTCGATTTCGATATCGGTCAGCTTCATTCCCGGTTTCAGGCCCATGTATTCCAGCGAGCGGGCAACGGCATCGACCTTGCCGCCCTCGAAATCCTCCGGCGCGGGGACGGTGGCGGTGATGGGCAGAACATCCTCGGGCGACGTGCCCCATGTGACGGAGGGAGCGATATCTTCGGCCTTGATGGTCAGCACCTTGTCGAAATGGGCGTCATCGTCGGAATAGAGCGTTTTCCAGTAGGCCATCGCCTTGTCCCAGTCGGCCCCCTTCGGGGCGTGCGGGCGGCCTTTGACGTATTCGAAGGTGGTTTCGTCCGGTGCGATCAGACCGGCGCGGGCGCCGCCCTCGATGGCCATATTGCACACCGTCATGCGCCCTTCCATCGACAGCGAGCGGATGGCGTCGCCGCAGTATTCGATGACATAGCCGGTGCCGCCGGCGGTGCCGGTCAGGCCGATGATGTGCATGGTGATGTCCTTGGCGGTGACGCCCTCGGGCAGGGTGCCGGTGACCTCGACCTTCATGTTTTTCGACTTGGCCTGAATCAGGGTCTGGGTGGCCAGAACATGTTCGACCTCTGATGTGCCGATCCCGTGCGCCAGTGCGCCGAAAGCACCGTGGGTGGCGGTGTGGCTGTCGCCGCAGACCACCGTCATGCCGGGCAGGGTCCAGCCCTGTTCGGGGCCGACGATGTGGACAACGCCCTGCCGCACATCGTCAACGGGGTAGTAATGCACGCCGAAATCGCGGGCGTTTTTGTCGAGCGCCTCCAGCTGGATGCGCGACTCCTCGTTCTCGACCCCGTTCAGGCGGTCGAGCGTGGTGGGGACGTTGTGGTCCGGCACGGCGATGGTTTTATCCGGCGCATGCACCTTGCGCCCCGCATTGCGCAGCCCTTCGAAGGCTTGCGGGCTGGTGACTTCATGCACCAGATGGCGGTCGATATAGATCAGGCTGGAGCCGTCTTCGTCGGTCGAGATCAGATGATCGTCCCAGATTTTGTCATAGAGGGTTTTGGCGGTCATGGTTTTCTCCCGCAGGTATGTTTGGATGGGTTTCGGAGACAGAACGGGCGCGGTTCAGCCATTGGCGGCGAGGCGCAGAACCTCGCCGTGAAACCGCCATGGCAGGCGGGTGTGGTCGTCCATGTCGAAAACTCGGGTCATGGGGTGTGTTTACAGGGGTTCGGGGAAAGGGGCAAGCAATCCTCACAAATCATACAGGTCCGAAAACTTCGCCTCCAGATAGGCCGCTAATGGTGCCGCTGTGGGCTTGTGGCCGACGGCATCGGCGATGATGTCTTCGGGCGCTTTCAGGTGGGCCTTGTCATGGACGTTGGCTTTCAGCCATGCCATAGCCTCGCCGGTTTCTCCTTTGCGGAAATACTCGCCGAGCGACGGTATATCCTGCTGCATCGTTGCGAACAGCTCGCCGGCATAGATATTGCCCAGCGAATAGGTCGGGAAATAGCCGAACAGGCCGACAGACCAGTGCACGTCCTGCAACACGCCGTTCGAGGGTTTGTCCACGGCCACGCCGAAATCGCGCTCGAAAGTCTCGTTCCAGACACCCTCCAGATCGGCCACCTGCAAGTCGCCGCGGATCATGGCGCTTTCCAGTTCGAACCGCATCAGGATGTGCAGGTTGTAATGCACCTCGTCGGCCTCGGTGCGGATGTATCCGGCCTCTACCCGATTGACGGCGCGATACAGGTCCTCGGGGGTGGTCAGACCGAAATCGCCCATCTCCTCCTGCATGACGCCGAACATCCATTCGGTGAATGCGCGGGAGCGGCCGATCTGGTTTTCCAGCATCCGCGACTGGCTTTCGTGCACCCCCATGGAGGCATACTGCCCCGCCGGTGTGCGTGCCAGTTCAAGCGGCATGTTCTGTTCATAGCGGGAATGCCCGACCTCGTGGATGGTGGAATAGAAACAGTCGAACACGTTGTCGGGATTGACCCGCGTGGTGATGCGCGAGTCCTGGTTGTTGCCGGAGCTGAACGGGTGGGTGCTGAAGTCCAGCCGCCCGGCTTCCCAGTCATAGCCGAAGGCATCGGCCAGACGGCGGGCGACGCGCATCTGCACGTCGGCGGGGAAAGGTTGCGTGATGCGCGGGGCGGGCGGCTTTTCCGCGATGCGGCCGCGCAGGTCGGTCAATGTCGGGCGCAGGCTGCCTAGGAGTGCGGCTAGGGTCTCCGACTTTGCGTCCGGCTCGTAGTCGTTCAGCAGTGCGTCGTAGAGGTCGCCGCCATTGGCCAGACACGCGGCCTCTTGCCGGCGCAGGTCGAGGATATTTTCCAGCGTCGGGGCAAAGGCCGCGAAGTCGTCATTGGCACGCGCATCGGCCCAGACCATTTGTGCCGCCGAGGTGGCGCGCGCCAGTTCCGTGGCCAGTTCGGCGGGGATTTTCGTGTTGCGCTCGTAGGCGCGTTTCGCCTCGCGCAGGTTGGCTTTGCCGGCCATGTCCAGTGAATCCTCGTCGATCGAGTCGAACCAGTCCGGCAGGCGCGGATCGGTGCGCCGTGCGTGGATGGTGGCCTCCAGCGCCGCGTTCTGCTCGGCGCGCTGGGCATTGCCCTTGCGTGGCATCATCACCTCCTGATCCCACATCAGGATTCCGCCGATCTGCTCCAGCGCGGCGGTGGTTTTCAGGTGCTCAAGCAGGGTGTCGTAGGCAGAGTTGGTCATGGCGTATATCCGTGTTCGGGAAGGTTGTGGCCATAGGAGCGCAAAACCGTTGCCGATCCAAGTGGAAAATCAGCGGATAGAGCCGGGCCAGTCCCGGGACCGTCCGATGTCGTCTTTGGTCGGCGTCAGGCCCAAATCCGCAACCGTCTGTCGCAACAGATTGCAAAATCTGGTTACGGCGGGGCTGGGGTGGTTGTTTTCGTTCCAGACCAGATAGGCGGTGCGGCGGAACTCCGGCCCTTCGGGGATGCGGAACACCAGATCATGTTCCAGATCCGTGCCGACAAGACCCGGAACAATGGAAATACCGGCGCCTGCGCGGATGAAAGCCTTGATCGTCAGGGCACTCTCCACGTTGATATGGGAGTCGGTTACGGCCTTGCGCACTGCCGGATCGTTGATGGAGTAGCACAGATCGTTCACAATCAGCGTATCGCTGGCTACGTCGGACCAATACAGGGTTTCCTTGCGTCCCAGTGCGCTGTCCCGCAGGCAGAGGATACCGAATACATCGCTTAGTAACGGTGCGCTTTTGATATTGCTGAAACCGCTGATCATGAACTGGTTTACAATACCGATATCCACCGTTTGCTCCCGAACCGCGAGCAAAGAGGCGTTGGTCAGCATATCGCGGATGCGCACCAGGATTTTGGGGTTTGCCTCGTGAATTCTGGTTGTGATACCGGGCATAAGTGCATGCGACAGCGCCGGCAGGCAGGCGACACGCACCTGTCCCTCGCCGGATTCGGCAAAGCGATGTATTGCGCTCAGGGTCTGTTCGAAATGGGCGATTTCGCGTCGCGCTTCTTCCAGGGCAAAAGTGCCGAGGTCGGTCAGACGGTTTTTCCGGTCTGTTTCGAACAGCGGCGCTCCGAGGTTTTCCTCAAGCTGCTTTAACATCATCGAAACCGCAGAAGGGGTTCGCCCGAGCCGTTCGGCTGCCTTTGACAGGTTGCCGGTTTCTGCCACTTCTATAAAATAGCGCAACATTTCTGTTTTGATAGCCAAATTGTCACCTCGTAAATATATCCCACGCTACTCCGGTTTAAGAAAATCTGAAAGGGTAGTTTTCAGGCTTCCTGTCACGCTTCGGTGTCATTGGAGGGTGAAAACCGGCGACAGGTATTATATGTGGGGGGAAACGTAGTCCCGAACACGGTGAAAATATGACCCAGACGCTTGAAAGCCTTACCAAAGCCCTGCTGGATGCAGCGGGTAAAGCAGGGGCGGATGCCGCCGACGCGATTGCCGTATCCGGCGACAGCCAGTCGATCGAGGTGTTGGGCGGCAAGCTGGAACATGCGGAGCGGGCCGAGGGGATCGACATCGGCCTGCGGGTGCTGATTGGACAACGGCAGGCGAGTGTTTCGGCTTCGGACGTGAGGCCGGAGACTTTGCACGAGATGGCCGAACGCGCGGTGGCGATGGCGAAGGAAGCGCCGGAGGACCCCTATTGCGGGCTGGCCGATCCCGATCAACTGGCGACGGATACCGATGCAGGCACACTGGAGCTGGCCGACCCTTCCGACCCGCCCGCGGCGGCGGAGTTGCAGGAGGATGCGCTGGCGGCAGAAGCGGCGGCGCTGGCGGTCGAGGGGGTGACGCAGGTGCAGGGGGCCGGTGCAGGATATAGCCATTCAAAGGTCTGGATAGCGGCGACGAACGGGTTCAGCGGCGGTTATGCGCGGACCTCTCGCTCGATCTCCTGCGTCGCGATTTCCGGCACAGGGCTGGAGATGGAGCGCGACTATAACGGCGAGGGGCGGGTGTTCGGTGCCGATCTGCCCGACGCTGCCGGGATCGGACGGATTGCCGGTGAACGCGCCGTGGCGCGGGCGGGGGCGAAAAAGCCGCCGACGGGGACGTTTCCTGTGCTGTTCGACGAGCGGATTTCCTCGGGGTTGATCGGGCATTTGCTGGCGGCGATCAACGGAGCCTCCATCGCGCGCGGGTCTAGCTGGCTCAAGGATGCGCTGGGCGAGCAGGTCTTGCCCGAAGGGCTGTCGCTGGTCGAGGATCCGCACCGCAAACGGGTCTCCGGCTCGAAGCTTTTCGATGCCGAGGGCCTGCCGACCGCGCGACGTTCGATTGTCGATAACGGCGTGCTGACCGGCTGGGTGCTGGATCTGGCCACCGCGCGCAGGCTGGGCATGGAAAGCACGGCGAACGCGGCGCGGTGGACCTCGGCGCCGCCCAGCCCGTCGGTCGGCAATCTGGCGCTGACGCAGGGCAGCGAGAGCCGCGAGGATTTGATTGCGCTGATGGGCACGGGGTTGATCGTAACCTCGCTGATTGGTTCCTCGATCAATCCGAATACCGGGGACTATTCACGCGGCGCCTCGGGGTTCTGGGTGGAGAACGGAGTGATTACCGGCCCGGTCAACGAATGCACGATTGCGGGGAACCTGCGCGAGATGCTCGGGTCGATCCGGCCGGCCAACGACGGGCGGGCGCATCTGTCGCGCGTGGTGCCGAGCCTGCTGGTAGAAGGGTTGACCATTGCCGGAGAATGACCTGAAGCTGCTGGAGGAGGCCGCGAAAGAAGCTGGACATATTGCCCGCCGCTATTTCAAGGCCGATCCAGAGGTGCGCGACAAGGGTGATGGGCAGGGTCCGGTGACCGAGGCGGATCTGGCGGTGAACCGGATGCTGCACAGTGACCTGCTGCAGGCGCGGCCCGATTATGGCTGGCTGTCCGAGGAAAGCACCGATACAGCCGCGCGGCTGGAACGGCCACGGGTGTTTATTGTCGATCCCATCGACGGCACGCGGGCGTTCATTGCCGGCGAAAACACCTTTGCCCATTCGCTGGCGGTTGCCGAGGATGGGGAGGTGGTCTCGGCCGTGGTGCATCTGCCGATGAAGGGGTTGACCTATAGCGCCACACGGGGCGGAGGTGCGTTTCTGAATGGCGAACCGATCCGCGCCAGCGAACAACCGTTGATGCAACAGGCGCGGGCGCTGGTTACCGGTGCGACCCTGAAACCGGATTTGTGGCCCGGTGGTGTGCCGGACCTGACCCGCAAGTTCCGTCCCTCGCTGGCCTATCGCATGTGTCTGGTGGCCGAGGGGCGCTATGACGCCATGCTGACCCTGCGTCCGACATGGGAATGGGACGTGGCGGCGGGGGATCTGATCGCGTGCGAAGCGGGGGCGCGGGTGACGACGCCGGACGCGGCAGCCCCGCGCTATAACAATCCGCACCCGCAATTGTCGGGCATGGTGGCGGCGGGCGGGCCGCTGCACCGGCAGTTTATCGAGCGGTTACAGGGCGCATCCCCTGATGCTGGTCCTCGCACAGGCCATGATCGGACAGGGCGCGGATAACATAGCAGTCGCCGACATGGTTTGCCTGACAGCCGGTAGCAATGCGTTCCAGTTCCGCCTCCAGTTTCTTTAGCTGGGCGATGCGGGTGCGCACCTCGGTCAGATGCTCGCGGGCGATCCGGTCGGCCTGTGCGCAGGGTTGTTCGGGATGGGCGGAAAGGTCGAGCAGTTCGCGAATGGAATCGATCGGCAACCCGAGGTCGCGCGCATGTTTGATGAAGGTCAGGCGATCCAGTTCGGCATGGGAATAGCGGCGCTGGTTGCCCTCGGTCCGCTCCGGTGCGTCCACCAGCCCCTGTTGTTCGTAGTAGCGGATCGTCGGGACTTTGACGCCGGTTTTGCGGGAGAGTTCGCCGATGGACAGCATAGGTGGCTCCTTGAATCTATAGTTTGTATAGATATAGGGCGAATGCGACAGAAAAAGAAGTGTCGGGCACAGGACACATTGACGTGATAAATGACCTTGGGGAAATACAACCGCGATTGCGCACCAAATTCTGACGTGCAATTGTTCCACAAGGTTTTTCGGAAGTTCAATGACTCGCGCGCAAAACAGCAGGATACTTGACCAGATATATGACGTTGCGGTTGATCCTGCGCGACTGGAGGTATTGCTGGAAAGCTGGGAGCGCATGGCTAGTGAGGGCGGCGGGGTGGCCGAGGGGTTTACCGGGTTGGATGTCGAAACCCATTTCAATCGTGCCTCGGTGTTGCTGGACCGCTGGAAACATGACGAGGAAGCCGAGACCGGAAAATTCAGCTCGGTTCTCGACCGGTTTCGCAAGGTGGCCGCGTTTACAGTTGGTCGCACGCTAAAGGTGCGGGCGGTGAACAGCGGCGCGGCGCGGACGCTGGAACTGGAACCGGGAGATGCGTTGTCCAATCTGCCACTGGAAGAGGACGATCTGGCGGTTTTTCGGACGGAAATTCTGAAAACCCTGTCGGAACGATCCGGTGAAACCGGAATATTGCGGTTTCTTTCACGCAATACCGGTCGCATTATGGTATTCCAGACCAAGGCCGCGCACGATCCGCTGGAGGGGCCGTTTGCTGTCGTTGTAACTTCGGAAACCGGTTGGCCGGAGGGGTTTCAGGGTTTGTTGGCGCAGACCTTCGGTTTGTCAAAATCGGAAATTGCCGTGCTGCGGGGGGTGGTCGAGTGCACCAGCCTGCGCGAAATTGCGAGGCAACGTGGCCGTTCGGTGGAAACGGTTCGTGCGCAGGTGCGGGCTATTATGGCCAAGACGGATACACATTCACAGGCTGAACTGGTGCGTATGGTTCTGGCTCTTCTGTATGTGGTCAGCGATATGGAGGAATCACACGAACCGGAATATCCGTCAGAAAACCGGACTCTCGTTCCGGCACCGCCACAATTTGTCCGGCGTTGTGACGGGCGGCGGGTGGAGTATCTGGTTCTCGGAGATAAGGATGGGCGCCCGTGTCTGTTTCTGCCGACAGATTATGGTCTCGTCCGTTGGCCGTCCCGGGCGGAAGCCGAGGCAAAGCGCCGGAATATCCGGGTTATTGTGCCAATTCGCGGTGGATTTGGCGGTTCGGATTTTTATGCACGCGGCGCCGATATGGCCGAAGAAATTGTTATGGATATGCAGGCTATCCTTGATCGCGAGGCTGTAAGGCATTGCCCTATTATCGCCCTTGCCGGCGATTCTTTTTTCACCTTTCTGTTCGCGGCGCGGTTTCCCGAACGGGTAAGCGCCATCATCCTGTGCGATCCGCTTTACCCGTTAAGCACGCCGGAGCAATACGGGCGTATGGACCGGTGGTACCGGTTTATTCTGGCTAATGCCCGCTATGCGCCGCATCTTTTGCCGTTCATGGTCAAGGCCGGAATGCATCTGGCGCGCAAGGTCGGCAAACGCAATTTTGTCAACATGGTATTCGGGTCCAGCGCCGGCGATATAGAGACAAGCAGGGATCCACAGGTGTTCGAGGCTATCGTGACCGGAACCGATGTGGTTGTTTCTCGTGATCGGTTGGCTCACGAGGCTTTTTGTGCCGAATTGCTGCTTCAGGAACGGGTCGACTGGCGTCCGCATATACGTAAAACTGTCGGGCTGATGCCGGTGTATTCCCTGCACGGAGAGCAAAGCCAGATCATTGTGGCTGAAACATTGAATGAATTGCGGGAGGAATATACGGGTATCGATTTCAGAGTTTACCCGGATATCGGAGCCCTGCTTTTTTTCAAGGAATGGCGGGATGTGCTGGATCTGGCCGAGGAATATTTGGAAAAACACCCTGCAAAATAGCAAAAACTATCGAAGATATAACCTGTTTGGAGTATGACCTGTTGATTTCAAACCGTTAAAATACGCCTGTTTCAAGTCGCGGATTAACAAGTGCCAAATCATTTCTTGCCCGTAAATGCGGGTTTGCTACACATTTAGCCGGTTTCGGCAATAGGGAGGGGTCGTTTTGGCGACCCCTCTTTTTTACAGGTCCGGGCTGGCGCCGAGCGACATGGCGTGTTTGTCGGCCTCGAAGTTTTTATACCAGTTGAGGGAATCGCTCAGCTCCACCACCGAGCCGACGATAACCAGTGCCGGACCGGGGAGCTTGGCGGCTTCGGCCTTCTGATACAGGTCCGCCAGCGTGCCCTTGACGACGCGCTGGTTCGGGCGGGTGCCGTTGTCGACGATGGCCGCGGGGGTGTCTGCGGGGACGCCGCGTTTGATGAATTCGGACATCAGGAACTCCAGCGAGCCGAGACCCATGTAGATGGCAACCGTCTGGCCGGGCCGTGCCATGGTATCCCAGTCGAGCGACAGCACGCCGTCCTGCCCGTGGGCGGTGACAAAAATGCAGGCCTGTGCGTGGTCGCGGTGCGTCAGCGGGATGCCGGCGTAGGAGGCACAGCCCGATGCGGCGGTGATGCCGGGGATGACCTGGAAGGGGATGCCGGCCTCGGCCAGGGTTTCCAGTTCCTCGCCGCCACGCCCGAAGATGAACGGGTCACCGCCCTTGAGACGCAGGACACGCTTGCCCTCGCGCGCCAGTTTGACCAGCAGGTCCGAGATTTCCGGCTGGGACAGGGCGTGGTTGCCCGGCTTCTTGCCGACATAGATACGTTCGGCATCGCGGCGCACAAGGTTGATGATGCCGTCGCCGATCAGCCGGTCATACAGCACCACATCGGCCCGCTGCATCAGGTGCAGGGCGCGGAAGGTCAGCAGGTCGGGATCGCCCGGACCGGCGCCGACAAGGTAAACCTCGCCGACCTGTGCGATGTCCTGCCCGAGGGCGGCGGCGTCGAGTTCCTTGAGAAACTGTTTCTTGGCGGCTTTTTCGTCGCCGGCAAGGAATTTGTCGGCCACCGGCCCGTCGATGGTCGATTCCCAGAATTCGCGCCGCGCACCGGCGGTTTTCAGTTTGGTCATGACCCGTTCACGCAGACGGCCCGAGAAGGCGGCGAGCTTGCCGTAGGTGGCGGGCAGGATCGCCTCGATCCGGGCGCGCAGGATGCGGGCGATGATCGGAGCGGCGCCGCCCGAGGAAATGGCGATGACCAGCGGCGAGCGGTCGATGATCGAGGGGGTGATGAAATCGCAATACTCGGTCACGTCGGCCACATTGGCGAGGACATGGGAGTGGTTGGCCATTTCATACAGGGCGCGGTCGCGCTCCTCGTTTTCCGTGGCGCCATAGGCCACGGCGGCCCCGACGAAATCGGGGAGTTCCGGCGCGCGGGTGTGATGTGTCAGGTCAGGGTGGTCACGCAGGCCGCGGAATTCGTCATCCAGTTCGTCGGCAAAGACATGGACCTTGGCGCCCGCCTGCAAAGCGCGCTCCACGCGGCGGGCGGCGATGCTGGAACCGCCGTCAACGATGACTTTACGCCCCTTGACGTCGAGGAAAATCGGGAGATGGTCCATGGTCCTGCCTTATTCTTCCTGTTGTGCTGCCCAGTCGAGCAGGTCTTTTGCCAGCGCCTCGGCCGATTTCTTGTCGAGGTCGATCATGGTAAAGCGTTTACGTTCCCTGAAGGTCATGCGCAACATGTGCAGACCGCCGATGAACTCGATATCCTGCAGACGGACCCAGCGGTGGAAGGGCAGGTCGGCCTCGCGGATCAGGGTGGTTTCGCCCTCAGTCATATTTCAGACCCCTTGCGAAGACCGTCTCCAGTTTCCATTCCCATTTGCGCGGCGTGTCGCGGTAGTCGGGCTTTACGTCGAACTCGATGTGCATGATGCCGGATTCGGCGGCATGGGCCACCAGACGTTCGAGATCCGCAAAGGATGTTACGTCGGGGTGCTGGATGATAAGGTCGCTCAGTCGTGCCATTTATTTCTCTCCAATTCGGTTAAAGAACCTTATGCGATAGATAAGGCGGCGGCTACGGGTTCCGGTTTCATCCGGGTCGAAGGCTGTCCGGTTGTGCAGCACGTTGTTATTTAGAACGCCCTGCCCCGGTTTCAATTTGATTTCGCGCATCAACGGATCGCCGTTCATCAGCAGGTTGCGCAGGAAATCCGCCGCCTCGATAGTCAGCGGATCGTCGCGCCATTCGATGGAGCGGGTGCGGGCGGTGTAGCGCATGGTCAGGTTGCCGCGCGAATCCTGTGCAAAGACCGGACCGATGGAGGCGGGGCGGATGGAGCCGTCGGCCTCGGTATTCGGGGGGATGGTCATGGCCTGCGGGTGCATCAGCGCGGTGATATAGTCGGGGTTCTCGTCACGCAGGCGGATATAGGCAATGGCCGGATCAAGAAGCTGGTTGCGCCCGCCTTGCGATGCGTCCTGCACGCAATGCAGGATGAAACCGCGTATTTCATGTGCGGGGTCGTTATAGTAACCGTCCGTGTGCCAGTTCATTGCCTTGCGCGAATAGGGGATGAAGCCGCGCTGGGTGGATTTGTCCGATACCGTCAGGGCAACGATGCCCTTGTCACCGGCGGAGCGGTGGCCTTCGGGCAGGCCCATATCCAGAGATTCGGCCATTTGACGCAGGGATTCGCGAATATCCGATTCGTTGTCAGAGGGTGCCAGCTGATACAGGGCCATGTTGGTATTTTCACAGCGTGCGAGGATTTCCGCGCGTTCCGATTCGTCTAGATTGGCCGGATCCTGTATAGTGACAAAACCGGAACCAAGGGCCGATTCGGCGCTTTCCAGCCGCGCCGCTCGCCATGTCTGCCAGGCAGTGGATTTGGCGGGTGCGAAGGGGGAACCCCCCGTATTTTCTGGTGCTTTTTGCATTTGCCCTCCGGTTCCATCCTGTTTGCTGCGCAGTTATGTTGCGCTGCACACAACAAAAATAGAAATTCTGTTACACCTGCGACCACGTTTCGCTTTACATTCGTTAATCATAATATATAAATTTAAGTCGGAGCTTTGCAAACCAATAACACTTTGCAGGGCATAAATATGAAACCAACGAGAACAAGAGCCATATCGGACGGGCCGCACTCAAAAAGGAGGAGAACACGATGAAAGACGCAGAAACCGGTGATGAAAAGGTAAACGGCATCCACGAGACGCCGATGCTGGACGAACTCGAAGGCGGTCCCTGGCCGAGCTTCGTAACCGGGCTGAAACGCCTTCGTGATTCCGAAGACAAACAATACGCCCCGATGATGAACGACCTTCTGGGGCAGCTGGAGCACTCTTACGAAGAGCGCCTCGGCTTCTGGAAGGGCGGCACGCTCTCCGTTCTCGGGTATGGCGGCGGTATTATCCCGCGCTTCTCCGAAGTGGCGAAGGATTATCCGGCGTCGAAAGAATTCCACACGCTGCGCGTTATGCCGCCGGCGGGTAACCACTATAACACCGACGTTCTGCGTCAGCTCTGCGATATCTGGGAAGAGCACGGTTCCGGCCTGATCGCCTTCCACGGCCAGTCGGGCGATATCATGTTCCAGGGTTGTACCTCGGAAAATGCGCAGAAAGCCTTCGATGCGCTCAACGAGATCGGTTTCGACCTCGGTGGTGCCGGTCCGGCACTGCGCACCGCGATGTCCTGCGTTGGCCACGCCCGTTGCGAGCAGTCCTGCTTCGACGGTGTGAGAGCCCATCGTGGTATCATCAACCGTCTGCTGGACGAGATGCACCGTCCGGCCATGCCCTACAAGTTCAAGTTCAAGTTCTCGGGCTGCGGCAACGACTGTGTGAACGCGATCCACCGCGCCGACTTTGCGGTGATCGGCACATGGCGTGACGACATCAAGATCAATCAGGAAAAGGTCAAGGAACACATCGCGGAAAAAGGTCGTAAATACACGATCGATACCGTTGTTTCCATGTGCCCGACCCGCGCGATCAGTCTGCACGACGACGATACGATGGAAATCGACAACAAGTCCTGCGTGCGCTGCATGCACTGCATCAACGTTATGACCAAGGCGCTGAGCCCGGGTGATGACCGCGGTGCCTCCATCATGATCGGCGGCAAGCGCTCGCTGAAAATCGGCGACCTCATGGGCACCATGATCATTCCGTTCATGAAGCTGGAGACAGACGAGGACTTCGAGAAGCTGGAGGAGTTTGCCGAAGAAGTCATGGAATTCTTCGCGGACAACGCGCTGGAGCACGAGCGTATCGGTGAGTGTATCGACCGTATCGGCGTTCCGGCATTCCTCGATGCGCTGAATATTCCGGCCGATCCGAACATGGTCAACCACCCGCGTACGTCCAGCTACGTTCGCACGGACGATTTCGACGAGGAAGCCGCGAAATATTTCGAGCGCAAGGCGCTTGATGCTGGCATGACTGTGGCTGCCGACGACTAGGTCGGCACTGCGCCCACATTTTCAGATTTGATACGCCCGGAGTCCCTTCAGGATCCGGGCAGGGAGGAAAAG
>JALSHL010000113.1 GCA_026982255.1 Paracoccaceae bacterium
GCTTCCTGCGCCGCGATCGCATCGAGCCAGGCTTCCAGGTTATCACCATGCAACACCGCGTTCGACAGGAACACCACCAGCGGATGCGGGGTGTCGTCGGCGGGGGTGGCGGTATCGACAGGGTGCAGCGGCTGCGCCTCGCCGGTTTGGGCGCGCACGATCTCGATGCCGAGCGTGCCGGGGATACGGTCGAGCTTCTCGATCCGCACAAAGGCGCGGATGACGCGCGGGTCCTCCAGACAGCGTTCGGCGATGCGCTCGGCGAGGGTTTCCAGCAGATTGATGCGCTCGGTCGAGAGCTGCAATTCGATCGCCTCGATGATGGAGTCGTAGGAAATCACCTTGTCCACATCGTCGCTTTGCGCTGCGGTGGTGTGGCGGACCTCCAGCACTACGTTGAAACGCACGCGTTGCTTGACGCCGCGTTCGGCCTGAAAGGCGCCGATCTCGACCTCGCGGGTGTAGTCGCGCACCGAAATCCGGTCGAGCGGATCCGGCCCGCTGGTGGCGGCGGCCCTGACGTGGGGCAGTTCGAAGGCTATTGCGGTCTCGTCCATGATCGGCTCCGGCAGGTGTTTTTTCCGCTCATAATGCGTTAACCTTTGACAGGCAAGCGCACGGGCGGGATTGAGGTGGCCGGAAATTACCGCTATGAAATCGTCATGAAGATATTTTTTGCATTGCTGACCGCCCTGACCCTGTCCGTTATTTCCATTCCCGCCAAAGCCGCCGCCGGTTGTGAGGGCACCCTGCCTGCGGGGGCGGAACGCGCCATCGACACGGCCCGCCCCGATATCGTTCTGTTCAGCGCAGCCGTCCGCTATTACGCCAACATCGAGCGATGCAGCCGCGGCCTGCCGCCATTCGGCCCGGACCCGCAATTGCGGAGCGCCGCTCTGGGCCACAGCCTGTTCATGGCCCGGGCAAATACCATGACGCATGTTTCCAATATCAGCGGAAGGCGCACCTTGCAGGAACGGATGCGCGCCTCGCAAGTCAGCATGCGCACCGCTGGCGAGAACGTCGCGCAGAATTTCGTGTTTGCCATCGGCGGGCGCAGCATTTCCACTGCCAGACGCGGCACGTGCGGCTTCACCTATGCGGATACCGGCCAGCCGGTGCCTGCGCACAGCTATGCCTCGCTGGCGCAAGAGCAGGTGGCGCGCTGGATGGCCTCGCCCGGACATCGAAAGAACCTGCTGAACGGCCGCTTCAACCGGGTGGAGACCGCGCTGGCCTATGCCCCCGACAAGGCGACTTGCGGACGGATATACATGACGCAGAACTTCGCGGGTTGATCTATTTGCGATAGAACAGGTGGCGGCCTATCTCGGCCGTCAGGGTAAAACTTCTGGCCCAGCGTGGTTGCACACCTGTAGTGTGATAGAAGGTGGCGCCATCTGTCAGCACCAGTGCCCGCCCCTCCAGCATCATCTTCGCCAGTTTGCCGGAGCGCTCGTAAGCCCGTTTTTCGGTAAAATGTTCCGCCTTGCCGTCACAGTTGTAGGAAAACTGGCAGGCGTTGAGCCGCGAGGCGCCCTGCGAGACCACACCGCAGACGGAATTAGGGAATTCCGGCGAGGATACACGGTTCAGGATCACCTCGCCCACCGCGAACTGTCCGGCAAGGGTTTCGCTGCGGGCCTCGAAATACAGGGCCTCGGTCAGGCATTTCCATTCCGACCCGCCCGAGGCCAGCGGCATGGAATCCAGCACGGCGAAATTGAAGGTCGCGCCGGTCTCCGTCGCGACATCCACCGCACGGGAGGAAGCCTGCGCCGCACGGGCATTGGCGGTGGCGGCACTATCCTCGGCCGACAGGCTGCCGATAGTGATGCCGAACAGCGAGAAACCGGCCGGTTTCTCGACCACCGCCGGGCGATGCACGCCGAGTCCGCTCAGTTCGGCCAGCGTATCCACGGTCATGGCGGAACTGGCCGCGCGTTCCTGTGCCATCATCCCCATGATCTGGTCGAGTGCCTGCTGGTGCGGATCCTCGGAAAACTCCGAGCCGGGCAATTCCGCATTGGCCAGCGAAAACGGCACAACGAGCGCAAGCAACCCGCTCGCGACGAGCAACCGCGTGCGATGCACCCCTCTTGAAATTTTCCGACCGGCAAAAACCAACCCGATACCCTCGTGCGACCCCGCGGGGCCATCGTCTACTTGCGAAAACGCCTGTGTCCGGCGCGGAATTTAGCAAGAAATGGGGCCGAATCCAAATTCTTCAAGAGGCTGCGGCAAAGCAGGCGAAGGCCATCAAGCCGGCAGGAAGGTAAGACACGGAAATTGTGACAGGATTCCGTTATCCATCCGACAGGATGCTTGCCTGCGCCGCCGCCAGACGGGCGATCGGCACGCGGAAAGGCGAGCAGGAAACGTAGTCGAATCCGGCAATTTGACAGAATCGGACCGAGGCCGGATCGCCCCCGTGCTCCCCACACAGCCCCAGCGTCAGGTCGGAGTTTCCCTCGCGCCCGCGCTTGGCGGCGAGCAGCAGCAGCTCCCCCACGCCCTCCACATCGAGCGAATGGAACGGGTCCTCGGGATAGACTCCCTGCTGGATATAGTCGCGCATGAACCGCCCCGCGTCGTCACGCGACAGGCCATAGGTCATCTGGGTAAGGTCATTGGTGCCGAAGCTCAGGAAGGCGGCGCTTCCGGCCAGATCACCGGCCCGCAGCGCGGCGCGCGGGGTCTCGACCATCACACCGAGCTTGTAGTCCAGTTCCGCCCCCTGTTCGCGCTGCACATCGGCGGCGACGGCATCGACCCGGGCCTTGACCAGTTCGACCTCGCGATTGGCGGAAACCAGCGGGATCATCACCTCGGGCACCACCGCTTCGGCGGCCTCGCGGTTGACGATCAGCGCCGCCTCGAAAATCGCGCGGGCCTGCATTTCGTAGATTTCCGGCATGGTGACGCCCAGCCGCACACCGCGCTTGCCGAGCATCGGGTTGAATTCCTTCAATTCGTCGGCACGGGTCATGACCTTGGAGACCGGCAGGTCCATCGCCTCGGCCAGGTCCTGCATCTCGTCACGGCTGTGCGGCAGGAATTCGTGCAGCGGCGGGTCGAGCAGGCGGATGGTCACCGGCAGGCCGCGCATGATTTCGAACAGTTCGACAAAATCGGAACGCTGCATCGGCAACAGGCGGTTCAGGGCCTCGCGCCGGTCGGCTTCGGTATTGGCGAGGATCATTTCGCGCATCACGGTGATGCGTTCCTCTTCGAAAAACATGTGTTCGGTGCGGCACAGCCCGATGCCGTCCACCTTGAAATCCCGCGCGACGCGGGCGTCCATCGGAGTATCGGCGTTGGCGCGCACGCCCATGGTGCGCGCGGCGTCGGACCATTTCATGATGGTCTGGAAAGCACCGCCGAGTTCCGGCTGGATCATCGCCGGTGCGCCGGTGATCGCCTGCCCGCGGGTGCCGTCCACGGTGATCACATCGCCCTCGCGGAATTCCTGTCCGTCCTGCGCACGGATGGTGCGCTTCCGGAGGTCCAGCGTCAGATCCCCCGCCCCGACGACGCAGGGCAGGCCCAGACCGCGCGCAATCACCGCCGCGTGGCTGGTCATGCCGCCGCGCACGGTCAGCACACCGGCGGCGGCGTGCATGCCGCGGATGTCCTCGGGCGAGGTTTCGGTGCGCACCAGAATGCAGGGTTCC
>JALSHL010000114.1 GCA_026982255.1 Paracoccaceae bacterium
GGGTGGTCGCAGGTCTCCAGTCCATGCCCGACCACCAGCCGCTCCACCTCGCCCGAGGCAACCGGCCAATGGTATTCTTCCACCAGAACCGAGCGGTTTGCCTCGCCGGGCGGCCAGTGCATCACCCCCTGCTGGCCGGGCATCAGGTTCAGAACCCGATCCGCCTCGGGCAGGAACGGGCGCAACAACGGGGTGGCAAACCCGAACCCTGCCAGCGTCAGCCCCTTCGTATCGGGCCACAAGCCGCGCAAGGCCTCCTGCAAGGCACGCTGCGTCGCCCGCCCCAGTTTGGTCCGGTAGTAAAACGCTCTGAGGTCGACAACATCCAAATGCATTGCATCACCCTAGATTATCGGCAAGACTTTCGTAAACCCCGAAGGAGTGCGCCATGACCCCCGAAATCCTTACCATTCCCTGCCTTGCCGACAACTACACCTTTCTGATGCACGACGCGGCCAGCGGCACCACCGCCCTGTTCGATGCCCCCGAACCCTTTCCCGTCACCCGCGCGCTGGAAGAGCGCGGCTGGGCGCTCGACAAGGTGTTCCTGACCCACCACCACTGGGACCACGTCGACGGCCTGCCGGAACTGCGCGACGAATACCGCCCGCAGGTGATCGGGGCTGCCGCCGACACCAGTCGCCTGCCTGCACTGGACCGGAGCGTCAGCGAAGGTGGCACTGTCTCCGTTGGCACAATCGAAGGCACGGTGTTCGATGTCTCGGGCCACACCAACGGGCATGTTGCCTTCTACTTTCCGACCGCCAAGGCCCTGTTCACCGGCGACTCCCTGATGGCGCTCGGCTGCGGTCGCCTGTTCGAGGGAGACGCGGAAACCATGTGGAACAGCCTGTCGAAACTCGCCGCCCTGCCGCCCGAAACCAAGGTCTACTCCGGCCACGAATACACCGCCGCCAATGCAAAATTCGCCCTGACGATCGAGCCGGACAACGCCGCGCTTCAGGCCCGTATCCGCGATATCACCGAAAACCGCGCCAAAGGCATCCCCACCGTTCCCTCGACGCTGGCGGACGAACTGGCGACCAATCCCTTCCTGCGCGCCTCTGTGCCGCAGGTAAAGGCCGGACTGGGCATGGAGAACGCCCCCGATGCCCTTGTTTTCGCCAAAATCCGTCAAATGAAAGACAATTTCTAGGCAGGTTTTCCGGCACAACTCACAGGGGATTTACACAAGTTTTACCCCTGTTTGCGCAGTTTCCCCTTGAACGTATGGCCAAGAACACCGAAATTCAAAGGACACGGGCACGACCCGGAGTCCGCGGTATTCCCCGCGGGCAACAAGACAAGGACACGCACTATGCCATCATTTACCACCACCCTCGAGGCCGCCATCCATCAGGCGCTTGCCACCGCAAACGAGCGCAAGCACGAACTGGCGACCCTCGAACACCTGCTGCTCGCCCTGACGGACGAACCGGATGCGGTGCGGGTAATGCAGGCCTGCGGCGTCAACATCCCGACCCTGCAAAGCGCGCTCAACGAATATATCGACAGCGAGCTGGAATCACTGGTAGCGGACGTGGAGGGGGTCGAAGCCACCCCCACCACTGGCTTCCAGCGGGTCATCCAGCGCGCCGCGATCCATGTGCAAAGCTCCGGCCATAACGAGGTGACGGGCGGCAACGTCCTCGTCGCCATGTTCGCCGAACGCGAAAGCCATGCGGCCTATTTCCTGCAGGAACAGGACATGACCCGTTATGATGCGGTCAATTTCCTCAGCCACGGCGTCGCCAAAGACCCGCGCTATGGCGAAAACCGCCCGCTGCAGGGCGCCGACGACCTGCACGAAGGCACCGCCGAGGAGCCCTCTAAACGCGAAGAAACCGCGCTGGAAAAATACTGCGTCGATCTGAACGCCAAGTCCCGCGCCGGCGACGTCGATCCGTTGATCGGCCGCGAACACGAGGTCGAGCGCGCGATTCAGATCCTCTGCCGCCGCCGCAAGAACAACCCCATTCTGGTCGGCGAACCGGGCGTCGGCAAAACCGCCATCGCCGAAGGCCTCGCCCGCAAGATTGTGGACGAAGAGGTCCCCGAAGTGCTGGCCGAAACCACCATCTATTCGCTCGACATGGGCGCATTGCTCGCCGGCACCCGCTATCGTGGTGACTTCGAGGAACGCCTGAAGGCCGTGATGAAAGAGATGGAAAACCACGACAATGCCGTGCTGTTTATCGACGAAATCCACACGGTCATCGGTGCGGGTGCGACCTCGGGTGGGGCGATGGACGCCTCCAACCTGCTGAAACCTGCGTTGCAGGGTGGCAAGCTGCGCTGCATGGGATCCACCACCTACAAGGAATACCGCCAGCATTTCGAAAAGGACCGCGCCCTGTCGCGCCGGTTCCAGAAAATCGATGTGAACGAGCCAAGCATCCCGGATTCGATCAAGATCCTCATCGGCCTGAAACCGTATTTCGAGGAACACCACCGCATCCGCTACACCAACGACGCGATCAAAACCGCTGTTGACCTGTCGGCGCGCTATATCCATGATCGCAAACTGCCCGACAAGGCCATCGACGTCATCGACGAGGCCGGCGCCGCGCAAATGCTGGTCCCCGAAAGCAAACGCCGCAAAACCATCGGCGCCAAGGAGATCGAGGCTGTCGTCGCCAAAATCGCCCGCATCCCGCCGAAAAACGTCTCCAAGGACGATGCCGTTGTACTGAAGGATCTGGAAAAATCCCTCAAGCGCGTGGTATTCGGGCAGGATGCGGCTATCGAGGCGCTGGCCTCGGCCATCAAACTCTCGCGTGCCGGTTTGCGCGAGCCAGAAAAACCCATCGGCAACTACCTGTTTGCCGGACCGACCGGAGTCGGCAAAACCGAGGTCGCCAAACAGCTCGCCGATACCCTCGGCGTCGAACTGCTGCGCTTCGACATGTCCGAATACATGGAAAAACACGCGGTTTCGCGTCTGATCGGCGCGCCTCCGGGCTATGTCGGTTTCGATCAGGGCGGCCTGCTTACCGACGGAGTCGACCAGCAGCCCCATTGCGTGCTGCTGCTTGATGAAATCGAAAAGGCACACCCCGACGTGTTCAACATCCTGCTGCAGGTCATGGACCACGGCAAGCTGACCGACCACAACGGCCGCTCCATCGACTTCCGCAACGTGGTGTTGATCATGACTTCCAACGCCGGCGCCGCCGAGCAGGCGAAAGAGGCCATCGGCTTCGGCAAGAACCGCCGCGAGGGCGAGGACACCGCCGCCATCGAGCGCACCTTCAGCCCCGAATTCCGCAACCGTCTGGACGCGGTTATCAGCTTCAGCGCCCTGCCGATGGAGGTAATCCTGAAGGTCGTGGACAAGTTCGTGCTGCAACTCGAAGCGCAGCTGATGGATCGCAATGTCACCTTCGACCTGACCCCCGAAGCCGCCGAATGGCTGGCCGAAAAGGGCTACGACGACCGCATGGGCGCCCGCCCGCTGGCGCGCGTCATCCAGGAACACATCAAGAAACCGCTGGCCGACGAGCTACTGTTCGGCAAACTCGCCAAGGGCGGCGTGATCAAGGTGGGTGTCAAGGATGGCGATATCGACCTGATCGTCGAGGAACCGGAAAAGCTGAAGATCAGTAAAAAGAACCCGCCGCTGCTCACCACCGAGTAGCCGCATTGACAGATATCAAGGCGATAT
>JALSHL010000115.1 GCA_026982255.1 Paracoccaceae bacterium
AAGCTTCTGGTCTCGAAAAAAGAACTGTCCAGACTCTGGCAGGCCATCGGGCGACAGGGCATGACCCTTGTGCCGCTGAAAATCTATTTCAACGACAAGGGCCGCGCCAAGTTGTTGCTGGGCATCGCCAAGGGCAAAAAGAAGCAGGACAAGCGCGAGACCGAGAAAAAGCGCGACTGGCAACGCCAGAAATCGCGGCTGTTGCGGGATCGGGGGTAGGGTATGAAATATCGCCCGGAGATCGATGGCCTGCGTGCCGTAGCGGTGATGCCGGTCATTTTTTTCCACGCCGGACTCGGCTTGTTTAGTGGAGGGTATATCGGGGTAGATATATTTTTCGTCATTTCCGGGTATTTGATAACGACCATTATTGTTGAAGACATTTCCTTGAAAAAGTTTTCGCTTGCCCAGTTCTACGAACGTCGCGCCCGCCGTATACTTCCCGCCCTATTTTTTGTTATTGTGGTTTCCATCCCGTTTGCCTCGTTCCTGCTGGCAGGCACATCTCAGTTGGAGTTTTCGCAAAGCATTGTTTCCATAACCTTATTTGTCTCCAACTTTTTTTATTGGGAACGTAGTGGTTATTTCGAGACAGCTTCCGAACTGTTACCATTTTTGCACACTTGGAGTCTCGCGGTCGAGGAGCAGTTTTATATATTTTTTCCTTTACTCTTAATCGCGCTATGGCGATTTAACCTGCGCACTATCGTATCCATATTGCTGATCCTACTACTATCTAGCTTAAGCTTAAGCCAGTGGGCTTCGACGCGATACGCCGCCGCGAACTTCTATCTGACACCGATGCGCGCATGGGAGCTATTAATCGGCGTATTATTGTCAATTGCCCTCACGTTTTCAAAAGATGGTTTCCGCTCCAACAATCCGGCAAGTTTACTCGGATTAGGGCTTATAATTTTTTCGATTTTCAGTTTCGATGAAAAAACCCCGTTCCCAAGCATTTATGCGTTGGCTCCAACCGTTGGAGCAGCGCTGATAATTCTTTTTGCAAGCAAGGATACGATTGCCGGCAAGCTGCTGTCACGGCGCGGTTTCGTAGGCATTGGATTAATTTCCTATAGCGCTTACCTGTGGCATCAACCATTACTGGCCTTCGCGCGCCTCTCCGACATTTCGCCGATATTGTCTGCATGGCAGATTTTCGCATTGATATCCGCATCATTGGCTCTCGGCTGGCTTAGCTGGAGATACATTGAAACGCCCTTTCGAAATAAGCATCGTTTTTCAAGAAAACAAATTTTCTCATTCGCCGCCACTGGGGGTGTTGTCTTGATAACACTGAGTTTCAGCGCTGAAATGTTTCCCAATTCCAATGCTTTTGGAGGGGTGTTTGAAAAAATCATTCCTTCCTCACTGGATGAATGCAGCGGGATCATCCCGAGAGATGGGGAGTGTGTCATCGGCGCCGACGTAATCCCAACGGTGGCAATTATCGGGGATTCACATGCTATGGCACTGGCAAACTATTTCGGTCCCAGCCTCGACAAGGCTGGACTGAGCGCCGTTCAAATTGCCAAACCTGGATGTATTCCTATCCAAAAACTGATTCGGACTGACGGAGATGGACTGTGCAAATCTTTCAATGACGACGTGTTTCAGTATTTGGTCGAGAACAAAAATATCACGACAGTGGTGGTATCCGCCCGTTGGACAATCGCATTGATGAGGACGCGATTTGATAATCTGGAAGGCGGCGTAGAACTCGGCGGCAATGCAAACTACTTTCCTGCCGGTGTCGACGTTGAAAAACTTACCGACGAAAATGTCAGGGACCTGCTTGCTGTACATATCCAACAGGGCATTCAGGGGCTTCTTGATATCGGCAAGCGTGTGATATTGGTTTACCCTGTCCCGGAGGTTGGATGGGAACCTGAGCGTGTGGCATTTATTCTTACGCGAATAAAAGGTATACCATTCGAAGAAATAGAGCTTTCAACCAGCTATTCAGTTTTTAAGGAGCGGAACTCGGCCGCATATGCCGCGCTGGACAGCGTTCCGCCGAACCCTCGGCTTTTACGTATTTTTCCAGAAACTCTGTTCTGCAACACTAAAATTCAGGGGCGTTGTTTAGTCGCGTTCGATGGCAAACAATATTACCGGGATGACGACCATTTGGGTCAGGCTGGGGCACAATTGGTTATTGATCAAATGATGGAACTTCTCCTCCGTTCTAGATAGTAGTGCAACATACTTCGTTTTCCTCAATATTCTGTCTGTATTGCGGGATCGGGGGTAGCGGCCTAAACTCCCCTGAAAAGGAGTTTCCCGAATGCCGTTTCTGCCCAGCCTGCCCGAGACCGCCCACCTTTCCGACCTGTTCGGCCAGTTCCCCCGCGGCGTGCAGCCGTTGATGGAATACACCGACGCCGTGCTGCGCGACGAGGGCGAGTTGTCCATCGGCGAGCGCGAGCTGATCGCCACCTATACCTCGGCCCTCAATGCCTGCACCTTTTGCTACGGCGCGCATAAAATCTATGCCGAGGCCTTTGGCATCAGCGAGGAAATGATCGAAACGATGGTGGCCGATATCGACTCGCTCGAAGGGATGGACAGGCTCAAGCCGATCCTGCGCTATGTGCGGAAACTCAATACACTGCCGACCAAGATCATCCCCGCCGATGCGCAGGCGGTTTACGACGCCGGCTGGTCCGAAGAGGCCCTCTACGAGGCGACGCTGGTCTGTTCCCTGTTCAACATGATGAACCGGATTATCGAGGGCACCGGCGTCAATTTCGACTATGCGGGGAACGAGGGCGTGCATTCGATGAACCGCGACGCCGCCGATCCGGCCAACCACACCTACAGCGCCTATGGCAAACGTCTTTCAACGGAGTAGCCCCATGCGATTCCGGCTCCGATCCACCTACGGGTGCGGGAACTGTTCGCTCCGCTAAACCATAAACACATCGTAGCGCGTCGATTTGCCGGTGATACTGTGCGAAGGTCGCGGGATGCCATCCGGCAGCGGTGCCTTTTGCGGCCATTTCAGCACTACCCGTTTGCCCGCACTCGCCAGTGCCACCCGCAACAGGTCGGTGGAATCCGCATCCACACCGACGATCTCGCGGATCAGGCGCATTTCCTTTTTCACCAGCGCGGAATTTCCCCGTGGCGGGTGCATGGGGTCAACCAGCACCACCTCGGGCGCAAGATCCGGCAACAGGTCACGCGCATCGCCCTGCAACAAGGTCATCCGGTGCGCCGCTTCGGCCACTTCGCCCCCCGCCGCGCGCGCCACGTCCAGCGCCGCGGCCAGTTTCGCGTGCATCACAGCGGAACGCTCGATCAACGTCACCTCCGCCCCCAGTGATGCCAGCAGAAACGCATCGCGGCCCAGCCCCGCCGTCGCATCGACAATCGCAGGCGTCTTGCCCCCCTTCATGCCGATGGCTTTGGGCAATGCCTGCCCGCGCCCGCCACCGAACCGCATCCGGTGGGCCACGGCGCCGGAGGTGAAATCTATCACCAGATTGTCGGCGGGATTGCTCACCCCTCGATGATCTCCTCGGCACGGCGCAGATCAACGCTGACCAGTTGCGAGACGCCCTGCTCGGCCATGGTCACCCCGAACAGCCGGTCCATGCGCGCCATGGTCACCGCATGATGGGTGATTATCAGAAAGCGCGTGTCGGTCTGTTTGGTCATCTCGTCCAGCAGATCGCAAAACCGCGTGACGTTGGCGTCGTCCAGCGGCGCATCCACCTCGTCCAGCACGCAGATCGGACTGGGATTGGCCAGAAACACCGCGAAAATCAGCGACAGCGCCGTCAATGTCTGCTCGCCGCCCGACAGCAATGACAGGGTGGAGAGTTTCTTGCCCGGCGGCTGGCACATGATTTCCAGACCGGCCTCCAGCGGATCATCACTTTCAACCAGCACAAGGTTGGCGTCACCACCACCGAACAGATGTTTGAACAGGGTGGTAAAGTTCTTGTTCACCTCGTCAAAGGCCGCGAGTAGCCGTTGCCGCCCCTCCTGATTAAGGTTGGCAATACCGTGGCGCAGTTTCTTGATCGCCTCTTCCAGATCGGTTTTCTCGCCATTGAGTTCGTCGAACTCCGCCTGCACCTCGCGCGCGTCCTCCTCGGCCCGCAGGTTGACCGCGCCGAGCGCATCACGCTGACGTTTCAACCGGTTCACGTCGTTCTCGATCATTTCCGAGGGCGGCATTTTTTCGGGGTCGGCCTCCAGCGTTTCCAGCAATGCCGCCGGCTCCAGCTCCATTTCCTCGCGGATACGGTCAGCCGCTGCGGTGACACGGAAACCGGCAGCCTCGGCCACGGCATCAGCGCGGGCGCGGGCCTCGCGGGCCTCCGACGCGGCGCGTTCGGCGGTGCGCTCGGCCTCCTCGGCGGCGCGCAAGGCATTTTCCCCGGCTGCCAGCGCGTCGGCGGCGGCCGAGCGCCGGTCCTCGGCCTTGTCGATGGACTTTGCCAGTTCCTCACGTTTGGCGGTGATCTCGTCGGGAGCAGTGGTGGCAGCTTTCAGGTCCGCCTCGCTCTCGATCTTGCGCGCCTCCAGCTCTCCGAGCCGTTTTTCCGCGTTTTCAAGGCGCAGCTTCCAGCCGCTGACCTCTTTGGTGATTTCCTGCATCCGGCGCACCCGCGCCTCGCCCTCGCGGCGCAATTCGTCCGAGAGCGATCGTTTGGTGAGCATGGTCATCCGCGCCGCCTCGACCGCCACCTTGCGCGCCTCCACGGCATCGCGCGCGGCATCGAGGTCACCGAGGTCGTCAATCCCCCGTTCCGCCTCGCGCAAGGCGCCACGCGCCTCAAGCCCCTCTTCCTCGCGACGCGAGACCGCCATGCGCAGGGTTTCCAGCTTGCCTTTCAACATGTCCTGTTCGGCCTCGGCGCGGGACAAGGCGCGCGAGGCATTGCTGGCCGCCCCGTCCGCCTCGCTCCGCTCGCGCCGTGCAGTCTGGTCGGCCTGCTGCGCCGCCTCCAGCGCCGCCTTGGCCGCCCGATGTGCCGTGCGCGCGGTTTCGGCGCGGGCCTCGGCCACCTCCAGTGCTTCGGTCAGTTCCGCCAGTCGGTTGACCTGCTGCAAACGCAGCGCAGCAGCAGACGGCGCATCATCCGCACCGGCGCGATATCCGTCCCAGCGCCACAAATCCCCCTCGCGCGAAACCAGCCGCTGGCCGGGCTGCAACTGCGCCTGCAACCCTGCACCGTCGGTGCGCTCCACCACCCCGATCGCCCCCAGCCGTCGCGCCAGAACCGCCGGTGCCTGCACATGATCGGCCAACGGGGCCGCACCGTCCGGCAGGGGCGCCGTGCTGTCATATTCCGCCAGCCGCGCCCAGCCCGATACACCGTCCAGCCCAACCTCGGGCGCCTTCAGGTCATCCGCCAGCGCCGCGCCCAACGCTGCCTCGAACCCCTTGTCGGCGCGCACATTGTCCAGCAGTTGCGGGCCGTCGCCCTGATCCCGTTCAATCAACCTTGTCAACGCCGAAACCTCGGCACGCAGGGCGTTCGCCTCGCCATCCGCCGCAGACAGATCGCCGCGCGTTTCGGATTCTGCCGCCTGCGCCGTCGCCCGCGCGGTTTCGGCCTGCGCCAGCGCCGCTTCGGCCCGTGTAGCGGCCTCGGTGGCCTCCTGCTGCGCGGTTTTCGCTGCCTGCAAACGCTCGCCCGCACCGGACAGGTCCGCCTCGATCTCGGCCGCCGCCGCCCGCGCGCGCGCGGTTTCCGCCGCCAGTTTTTCAACCGTGGCCTGCGCTTCCTCCAACCGCCGCCGCGCGGCCTGATGACGGGCGGACAGGCGCGCCGCATCCTCGGTCAGACGGTCGAGTTCCGATTCCTGTTCCTGCAACACCGTTCCGGCCTCGCGCGCGGCATCCTTGGCCGCCTCCAGCCGGTCGTCATGGCCCTTGTGCGCCTTTTCCAGCGCCGCCTTTTCCCATTCCAGCCGCTCGATGGTTTCACCCGCGTCATGGTTCAACCCCTTCTCGCGCTCCATGTCGCGGGACAACTGGGCAATACGGGCCTGCAAATCCTCGATGGTCTGGCGGGCGCGGGCCTCCTGATCGTTGAGCGCGTCACGCTCCACCAGCAAGCGTTGCAATACCGCACCGGCGATGGCTTCTTCCTCGCGCAGTGGCGGCACTTTTGCTTCGGCCTCCGCCCGCGCCCGTGCCTTTGTCGAAGCATCCCCCTGCGCCGAGGCCGCCGCCTTGGTCGCCTCGGTCAGCGCTGTGCCTGCGTTCTGGCGCTCCACATCCGCCTCGCGCCAGCGACGATAGAGCAACAGGCCCTCGGCACGGCGCAGCTCGTCCGCGATCTCGCGATAGCGTGCCGCCTGACGTGCCTGCCGAGCCAGCGAGCGCAACTGGCTTTCGAGTTGCTCCAGCACATCCTCGATCCGCGCCATGTTGGTTTCGGCACCGTTCAGCTTCAACTCCGCCTCGTGGCGACGCTGATACAGGCCGGAAATCCCCGCCGCTTCCTCCAGAACACGCCGCCGCGTTTTCGGCTTGGCGTTGATCAACTCGGAGATCTGCCCCTGCCGCACCAATGCGGGCGAATGGGCGCCGGTCGAGGCATCGGCAAACAGCATCTGCACATCGCGCGCCCGCACATCCTTGCCGTTGACCTTGTAGGCAGAGCCGGCATCGCGGGTAATCCGCCGCACGATTTCCAGCTTGTCACTGTCGTTGAACCCAGCCGGTGCCAGTCGTTCGCTGTTGTCGATGGTCAGCGTCACCTCGGCATAATTGCGCGCCGGACGGCTGGAGGCGCCGGCGAAAATCACGTCCTCCATGCCCGAGCCGCGCATGGATTTGGCGCGGTTCTCGCCCATCACCCAGCGCATGGCCTCCAGCAGGTTCGACTTGCCGCAACCGTTCGGCCCGACCACGCCTGTCAGCCCCGGCGCGATGGCCAGTTCCGTGGGATCCACGAAACTTTTGAACCCCAGAAGTCTGAGTTTGTTGAACTGCACGCGCGATACCCGCCATGATTCTTGTCGATAGAACAGGATTCCGGCTGGTGGGGCGCGAGTCAACCGATAACCCCTCTATATGGCGCATAAGCACCAGTTATCCACAAGATATCGGGGCAATTTGCGCTCTTGCGGTTTTTGCCAACCCCCGTAAGGTGGCGCAAAATTTAAGGGGGAAAGACCATGACCACTCTACTCGGCATTTCCGGCGCGCTACGCAAGGATTCACGCAACACGGCGCTTGTGAAAGAGGCCGCGCGCCTGTTTGCACCCGACCAATTCATCCTCGCGGACATCGACTTCCCGCTCTATAACGGCGATGTGGAGGACGCGCGCGGCGTGCCCGAAGCCGTGCAGCGGCTGCACGAGCAAATCAAAGGCGCCGACGCGGTGATTATCTCCACCCCCGAATACAACAAGAACCTGTCCGGTGTGCTGAAAAACGCCCTCGACTGGCTGTCGCGCGTCCGGCCGCAGCCCTGGGCGAAAAAGCCTGTAGCGATCATGTCTGCCGCCGACGGCCGCGCCGGTGGCGAGCGGGCGCAATATTCCCTGCGACACGCCATGACCCCGTTCAACCCGCGCATCCTGCAAGGACCGGAAGTGATGATTGCCAATGCTGGCGAGGCTTTCGACGAAAACGGTCATCTGACCAACGAGGTCTCCATCCGCACCCTCACCCGTCTGATGGACGCGCTGAAGGCCGAAGCGGAGCGCTAATCAAGCCGGCGCGCCTCGTCCAGCAGCATTACGGGAATCCCGTTGCGGATAGGAAAGGCCAGTCCCGCGGCTTTCGAGATCAGTTCCTGCGCCGCACGATCATATACCAGAGTGTTGCGGGTCACCGGACAGACCAGCGTTTCCAGAACCTTCGGGTCCGGTATTTGCGACGGTGTGTTCATTGCAACGATCCTTTTCCGGCCTTGTCCTTCAATGCGAACTCCATCAGCATCATCAGGGTCTCGCGCCGGTTGGCCAATGTAGGTGCCTCCAGCAAGGCCTGTTTCTCTTCGGCGGCAAAGGGGTTGAGAATGGCTAGGGAATTTACCAGCAACTCCTCGTCCGCATCCCGCAGGGTATCCATGTCCGACGACAGGCTGTTGATCGACAGGTATTGCTCCAGCGTGGCCAGAAACGCCTCGCGGTCGAACCCCTCGTCCGGCGGGGTCTTGCCGAGGTCGGCGGTGAAGCTCGTCCAGTCCACATCGGCGCGCAGATAGGGGCTGAACCCCTCGATTTGCCCCAGCAGACGGAACCGGCTCACACCCAGCAGCATGATGCGGTAGCTGCCGTCCTCGGCCTCGTTGAACGAGATCACTCGCCCGGCGCACCCGATCCGGTGCAGCTCGCTATCCGGCTTCCCCTCGGGCGTGGCGAGCGGCTGGATCATTCCGATCAACCGCTCGGGGGTTTTCAGCACATCCTCCAGCATCGCGATATAACGCGGTTCGAAAATGCGCAGTGGCAGATGCGCATTCGGCAACAACAAGGCCCCGGACAGGGGAAACACCGGCAAGATATCCGGCAGATCGCTGGCTGAAACCTTGCGCGCCACCCGCTCAGACCATGATCAGCGAGGCCAGCTTGCGCCGTCCCGCCTTCGCAGCCTCGTTTTTCGGCCCGAGCGAGTCGAACAGCGTCAACAGTTGCGCCTTGGCAGCGCCGCCGTTCCATTCGCGATCCCGCTTGAAGGATTCCAGCAGTTGTTCGATTGCCCCTTCGGCATCCCCGTTCGCCGCCAGCGCCGTTGCCAGATCGAGACGGGCTTGGTGGTTATCGGGGTCGGCCTCGACCGCCTTGCGCAGTTCCGCAGTCTCGCCCACATCCTCGGCCGCCTCGGCCAGTTCAAGCTGTGCCAGAGCAGCAGCCAGCGCCGGATCGTCCTTCTTACCTTCGGGGATCATGGTCAGGAATCCCTTGGCATGTTCGATATCGCCCAGCGCCAGATGGGTGCGGATCGCACCGGACAGCGCAGGCAGGCTGGTCTCGTCCTCTTCCAGAATGGCGGCGAAGGTCTGCGCCGCATCCTCCAACTGCCCGTCCGTCAGCATCTCCTCGGCCATGGCGATGGCGTCTTCCAGACCGCCCGGTCCTTGCGCGCTCACCCGCTGCACGAATTCCTTGAGCTGCGAGGCCGGTTGCGCGCCCATGAACCCGTCTACCGGCTTGCCGTCGACAAAGGCATAAACCGTCGGGATCGACTGGATCTGCAACTGTGCTGCAATCTGCTGGTTTTCGTCCACGTTAACCTTGACCATCTTCACCGCTCCACCGGCGGCGGTCACTTCGGCCTCCAGCGCCGGACCGAGCGACTTGCACGGCCCGCACCACGGCGCCCAGAAATCGACAATCACGGGGGTTTCCTTCGACGCCTCGATCACATCGGCCACGAATGTTGCCTCGGTGGCATCCTTGATCAGGTCGGCATTGTTTTCCAGTTCCATCAGAATTCTCCGTTTCGCGTTTGCGATATATCAGTTGTCTCTAAACTAGGCGCGAAAGGCCGCCGCATCAAGGCGCGCCCATATCTTTCATCAACGCGGCGTGGCGCGACAGGAAGTCCGCCTTCACCGCCATCGGCGCGCGCAGGCTCAGAACCGTCCCGCGCAGCGCCTCGGGTTTCGGAATACCGAACAGCCTGTTTGCCTCGCTTTCCGAGAACCCCGCGATCTGTATCGCCTCCAGCCAGGCCGAGATCCTGTCGGCCCGCTTGATCTGCTGTTTCACGGATTTCGGCACTTCTGCCGGCAAGCCGAACCGGATATGCACCGCCGCCATCAGCCGCGCATCCATCGCCTTGTATCCCGGCCCCACCGCCGCCTTGACTGGCGAGATCATATCCCCGATCACATACTCCGGCGCATCGTGCAAAAGCGCCGCCAGCCGCCACTTCACCGGCGCTTTCGGCGCGATCAGCCCGTATATCCGTTCCACCAGAATCGAGTGTTCCGCTACCGAATAGGGATACTCGCCAAAGGTTTGCCCGTTCCAGCGCGCGACAAACGCCAGTCCATGGGCGATGTCCTCGATCTCGATGTCCAGCGGCGAGGGGTCCAGCAGGTCCAGCCTGCGCCCCGAGAGCATCCGTTGCCATGCACGTGTGGTCAAATTTCCGTTCCTTTTCCGTGGCCCCCCGTTTTGCGCGAAATACCCTCTATTGTCGAGAGGTGGGTGCGGTGCTATTGGGAGCGCAGATTTTATCGCGTGACCATAAAGGAGCCCCCGCGAATGTCCGATTACATTGTCAAAGACATCTCCCTTGCCGATTACGGCCGCAAGGAACTGAACATTGCCGAAACCGAAATGCCCGGCCTGATGGCTCTGCGCGCCGAATACGGCGACAGCAAGCCGCTCAAGGGCGCGCGCATCGCCGGATCGCTGCACATGACCATCCAGACCGCCGTTCTGATGGAAACGCTGGTGGCGCTTGGTGCCGAAATCCGCTGGGCAAGCTGCAATATTTTCTCGACACAGGACCACGCGGCAGCGGCCATGGCAGCGGCGGGGATTCCGGTATTTGCGGTCAAGGGACAGTCTTTGGAGGAACACTGGGACTATCAGGACCGTATCTTCCAGTTCGAAGGCGAACCCTGCAACCTGATTCTCGACGATGGTGGCGATGCCACGCTGTATGTTCTGCTGGGCGCACGGGCCGAAAACGGCGAACCGGAACTGCTGGAAATGCCGCATTCCGAGGAAGAAGAAGCAATCTACGCCCAGATCAAGAAACGCCTTGCCGCCTCGCCGGGCTGGTTCACAAAACAGCGCGACGCGATCAAGGGCGTGTCCGAGGAAACCACCACCGGCGTGCATCGTCTATATGAACTGGTGAAACAGGGGCAGCTTCCCTTTCCGGCGATCAACGTCAACGACTCGGTCACCAAATCGAAATTCGACAACAAATACGGTTGCAAGGAATCGCTGGTCGACGGCATCCGTCGCGCCACCGACACCATGATGGCCGGCAAAACCGCCGTGGTTTGCGGCTATGGCGATGTGGGCAAAGGCTCCGCCGCCTCGCTGCGCGGTGCGGGTGCCCGCGTGAAGGTCACGGAGATCGACCCGATCTGCGCACTTCAGGCCGCCATGGACGGGTTCGAGGTCGTGACGCTGGAAGACGCCGTCGCCGACGCCGACATCTTCGTCACCACCACCGGCAACAAGGACGTGATCCGCATCGAGCATATGCGGCAGATGAAAGACATGGCGATTGTCGGCAACATCGGGCACTTCGACAATGAAATCCAGGTCGCGGCGCTGAAAAACCACAAATGGACCAACATCAAGGACCAGGTGGACATGATCGAAATGCCGAACGGCAACCGCATCATCCTGCTGTCCGAAGGCCGCCTGCTGAACCTCGGCAACGCCACCGGCCACCCATCCTTCGTGATGTCGGCGAGCTTTACCAATCAGGTGCTGGCACAGATCGAGCTGTGGGAAAACAACGGCAAATACGACAACGAGGTCTATATCCTGCCCAAACACCTCGACGAAAAGGTCGCCCGCCTGCATCTGGACCGCATCGGTGTGAAACTGTCGAAACTGTCGCCGGAACAGGCCGAATACATTGGCGTTACTCCCGAAGGCCCGTTCAAACCGGAACACTACCGCTACTAACTTCCGAAAACGAAAAGGCCCGCCTGAGGCGGGCCTTTTTGCTACTTGCGTCCATCCGGGTGCAGGGTTTTGCCCAGAATATGCCGGTCGTTGCCGATCACATGCCCCGCATGGCCGACAATGAGCGGATCGGCAGGGGTGGCTACCGTTTCGTCGCGGTCCGGATAGGGCAACGACGACAGGAAATGCCGCATGGTGTTCAGCCGTGCGCGCTTCTTGTCGTTCGACTTCACAATCGTCCACGGGGCATCGGCGGTGTCGGTATAAAAGAACATCGCCTCTTTCGCTTCGGTATAGTCGTTCCACTTGCCAAGGCTGGCGCGGTCTATTGGGGAAAGCTTCCACTGCTTCAGCGGGTCGTGTTCGCGCGATTCGAACCGGCGCCGCTGCTCGTCCTGTGTGACCGAGAACCAGTATTTGAACAACCAGATACCCGAGCGGGTGAACATCCGTTCCAGTTCCGGCGTCTGGCGCATGAACTCCAGATACTCGCCCGGCGAACAGAACCCCATGACCCGTTCGACACCGGCGCGATTATACCACGAACGGTCGAAAAACACGATCTCTCCGGCCGAAGGCAGTTGCTGGATATAACGCTGGAAATACCACTGGCTGCGCTCGCGTTCCGAGGGCTTGTTAAGTGCCACCACCCGCGCGCCACGCGGATTCAGGTGCTCCATAAACCGTTTGATCGTCCCGCCCTTGCCGGCTGCATCGCGGCCCTCGAACAACACAACGATCTTCTGGCCGGTCTCCTCGACCCACTGTTGCACCTTCAACAATTCGACCTGCAACTTGGCTTTTTCCGCCTCGTATGCAGCCTTTTTCATCTTTTGTTGATAGGGGTAGCGCGACTGTTCGAACCGTGCTTGCGGCGAATCCTTGGGTACGTTCATATGTTGTGCAATATCAGTGGCTTCGTTTTCCTGACCGTCATTTGTGGCGGGCGTATCTGTCATGGGAATCCTCGTCTGCTTCAATCCCGTCCACTATAGTCGTCCCGACGATAGCACCGCGTTGATATGAGTCAATTCTCTTAACCGCTGCGCCGCCATGCTTCCGAGCGCCGCAATATCCGGCGCGAAGCCAGCGCATGAATGATCCGCGCCCCCGCATTGGTATAGAAAATCATCATCCCCATCGCCGCCGCCGGTGCGATATCGCCCGCGTCGTCCATATTCAGAACCGCCACCGAGGCTAGCGCCGTATCCGTCGAATACAGGAACACTACCGCTGAAACCGTCGTCATCGCATTGACGAACAGATAGATAGAGATATTCAGGATCGCCGGCATGGATACAGGCACTGTCACCCGCCAGAACAGCTTGAAAAACGGCTGTTTGAGCGAGGCCGAAACCGACTCGAATTCCGTATCCATCTGTTTCAGCGCCGTTACCGCCGTCAGATGCGATACCGTATAGAAATGCGTGACGGTGGAGACAACCAGAATGATCATCGTGCCGTAAATCACGTTCAACGGGTTGGACGGGTTGTTGAAGAAAAAGATATACGACAGCCCCAGCACCATACCCGGAATCGCCATCGGCAGCATCGCCAGCGCCTGAAACGCCGCGCGCCCCTTCTCGAAACCCTTGGTTTTTTCCACCATATAGGCGCCAAGAAACACCACCACCGTGCCAATCACCGCCGTCAGGATCGCCATTGTGATCGAATTCTTATACGCCCCCCAGCCGCCGCCATCCATCAGGTCGAAATTGTAGTTTCGCAGCGACAGGCTCAGGTTATACGGCCAGAATTTCACCAGCGCCGCGAACTGGCACATGGCGATAATGCCGACAATAAACACCGCCACCAGCGAGGAATAGCCAAGGAAAATCCGGTCGAAGACCTTGTTCGGCTTCGGCTCGTAAACGACCGAGCGCGCCGACAGCAGCGCCACCTGTTTTTTCTGCACCTGCCGGTCGATGGCAAAGGCCAGAACCGCCGGCACCAGCAGCACAACGGACACCACCGCACCCATCTCGAAATTCTGCTGCCCGATCACCTGCTTGTAGATGTCCACCGCCAGCACGTTGAACTTGCCACCGATCACCTTGGGTAGACCGAAATCGGTAATCACCAGATTGAACACTACGAAAGCCGCCGAGAACAACCCGTAACGCGCCCCGGGAATGGTCACGGTCCAGAAGGTTTTCCAGCGGCTCGCCTTCAACGACACCGCCGCCTCGTAAAGCCGCGCATCGGAAATTGACAGGGCGGTGGAGATAATAATCATCGCGTGGGGAAAGGTGAAAAAGACCGAGCCGATGACAATCCCGATCGGTCCGTAAATCGTATTCCCCATCAGGAACGCCTTCAAAATCCCCTGATTACCGAACAGATAGATCAACGCAATACCCGGCAGCAGCGAGGGCACAAGGATCGGCAGCATGGCGATCATGCGGAACACCCCCTTGAACCGCATGCAACTGCGCGCCAGCGCATAGGCGAACCAGAAGGCCAGCGTCACCGTGATTACCGTAGAAATCGCCGCGATCAGCAGCGAGTTTTCAATCGACTGGAACAGCGAGGGGGTCGAGAAATAGCGGGTGAAATTCCCCAGTCCCACGTCCTTCGCCGGCCGGATCACCAGCCGACGGAAGGTGTTGGAATCGAACTCCTGCCACTCCGGCCCCGTTTGTCGTTCGGAGCCGACCAGATAGATATCGTCCGCCGTCACCCCGCGGAATTTATACATCACCGGCGAGCGGAAACTGAAATCGGGAAACAGGTCCGTCAGCCCCAGCCGCCCGTCCGATCCCACTATCAAATCGCCCTTGCTCCAGATCTGCCGATCAGCATTCAGTTCTGCCAGCGTGACGGGCGGCGTGTTATACCCCCCCGACTCGTCGCTCACCTGCACCTCGAACGCCGTCAGGTCGAAGGCATAGGTCGAGAACGCCTTGGACAGCATCGCATAAAGCGGCAGCGCCAGCGCAATCACCAGATAGAGCGCGATCACCAGCATGAACCCGCGCTGCATCCAGTCATCACGCCCCAGCTTGGGTTTCACCAGCGGGCCGGTCATTTCGGCAGCAGACATCAGCCCCCCTCCGCCGGAAACACCTTGAGCCGGTCGGCGGGCAGATGCACGCTCATGGATTTACCGATGGACAGATCGAGCCGCCGCACCGCGTTGATCGAGAAATCCACCATCAGCTCCACCCCGCCCATTTCGGCACAGGTGATGGTGGCACGGTAAAACGAGCCGAGGAATTCCATATCCCCGATCTGCACGGGTATCGCCTCGGCCTCGCCCGCCTCGACGGGAATAATATCCTCGGGCCGGATCGCGGCGACCACTTTGGCCCCCTTCGCGAACGCGCTGTTGTCGCTCGCCAGAACCTTGCCGTTGATTGTTACCGTGCCGGTCGTCTCCGCAACCGCGGGTATCTGGTTCATTGCCCCGATGAAGTCGGCGACGAACAGACTGGCCGGTTCACGGTAAATCTCCACCGGCGTGCCGATCTGTTCGATGGTGCCGTGGTTCATCACCACAATCCGGTCGGCCATCGACAGGGCCTCTTCCTGATCGTGGGTCACCATCACCGTGGTCACACCCAACTTGCGCTGCAGTTCCTTGACCTCGTGACGCAAATGCACCCGCACCTTGGCGTCCAGCGCCGAGAGCGGCTCGTCCAGCAACAACAGCCCCGGATTGGTGGCAATGGCCCGCGCCAGCGCGATACGCTGCTGCTGCCCCCCCGACAGTTGCGCCGGATACTTCCTGCCCTGCTCCGGCAAGCCGACCAGTTCCAGCAGCTCCGCCACCCGCGCCCTGATCTCGGCCTTCGGGCGTTTCTCGTTCTCCAGCCCGTAGGCGATGTTCTTTTCGATCGTCAGGTTCGGGAACAGTGCATAGGACTGGAACACAATCCCGAAATCACGCTCCGCCGGCGGCAGGTTGGAAACGTCCCGCCCCGCCTGTTCCACCTTGCCCGTGGTCTGTAAATCCAGCCCCGCAATCGCGCGCAACAAGGTGGTTTTGCCGCAACCCGACGGCCCCAGAAAACACAGAAACTCGCCTTCGATCACATCGAGAGAGATTTCCCGCAGCGCCACAAAATCCCCGAATTTCTTCCACAGGTCCTCGATATGCAGATAGACCTTCGGCGTCGGGGCGGGGGCGTCAAGCATGGGGGTTCTCCGTAAAAACAGATGGTATTCGTGACAGAGGGGCCGCAACGCCGCCCCTCCGTCCGGTTCAGATCAGGCGTAAAACCCTACTTCGGGTCAGACTTCCCGTCATAGCGTTTCGCCCATTCGGCCAGAATACGCGCGCGGTTGTTGGCAGCGAATTCGAAGTCGTTGTCGATCATCGCATCGACCAGACCCTCGGGGAAGTATTCCACCGGCTTGGCAACGCCCGGATAGGCCACGACAGCATAGCCCTGATTATACAGCTCGTTCGCCTTGCGGGTCACGGTCCAGTCCACCAGGGTTTTCCCGGCTTCCAGCTCGTCGGTGCCCGCGACAATCGCCGTGGCTTCCATATCCCAACCTACGCCCTCGGTCGGCACGATAATCTCAATCGGCGCGCCTGCGGCTTTCGACTTGGCGCCGCGGAAGGCAAAGGAAACGCCCACCGTGGTTTCACCGGCAGCCGCCAGTTTGCACGGCGCGGAACCGGAATGGGTATAGCGCGCAATGTTTTCATGCAGCGCATCCATATAGTTCCAGCCGCCTTCCTCGCCGAACATCTGCAGCCAGCTCGACACATCGAGGAAACCGGTGCCCGAGGAATTCGGGTTCGGCATGATAACCTGCCCCTTGTAGACCGGATCGGTCAGATCGGCCCAGCTCGTCGGCGCGGGAATGCCGTTTTTCTCGCCTTCAACCGTGTTGTAGCAGATCGAGGCCACCCAGGCGTCCATCCCCGTCCACGTCGGCGGGTTGGAGTTGTCGACAAACTTCGGATCGAGGTTCTCGACCCCTGCCGGTGCATAAGGCTCCAGCATGCCTTCGCCCTTCATCAACAGCAGCGAGGTCGCCGCCAGCCCCCAGATCACGTCGGCCTGCGGGTTGTTCTTCTCGGCCAGCAACTTCGCGGTGATAACACCGGTGGAATCGCGCACCCAGTTGATCTTGATATCGGGGTGATCCTCGTTAAACGCTTCGGCGTAACGCTTGAGGTCTTCGGCCTCCACCGCCGTATAGACCGTCAACTCGACCGCCATGGCGTTGGCGGCAAAGCCCAGCGCCAGAACGGATGTCATAGCAAGTGTTGTGATCGATTTCATTTGCAAGCTCCCATATTGCCT